>JAUXGS010000091.1 GCA_030621945.1 Methanosarcinales archaeon
AGAGAAGAACTCTAACCCTTCTCTCTTTTTTCTTTTCTTTTCTTTTCTTTTTTATTCCACTCGAACTTTCTCTGCAAGACCTCTTCCAACGGTCACCAACTGCTCTCCGATTTTCGCAAGCACGTAAGTCCCTCTCTTTGGACTTGGTGCTGGTGTCTCCTTTCTGACCAATGTTATCTCATTGCCTTCCGCTATTCCGAGCTGTTCAAATTTATCCTTAAGCGAGGTTCCGCCGATTATCTTGCTTATCTTCGCCTTCTCGCCTTCCTTCAGATAGTTTACCTGAATGGGTTGCCCCTCCCGTTCTACCAGCAGCTTTGATGCCTGACCTTCGCCCATTGGTATCTCCTCGTCGTCGATTTTGAAGACCAGAGTATCATCAGGGAGATGGCGTAAGAACTTAACTTCGCTTCCTTTTTCTATACCGAGTTCGGAGAAATTATCTTCAAAAGTCTTTCCACCTTCTATTGTCTTTACCGTCCCTTTCTCACCGTTCTCAAGTCTTAGAAGTGGAAGCGTTTCCCCCGCTTTCTCCACACGCACCTTATCTGCCCATCCGCGAGCTACGACTGCCTCCATCTCTCCTGCTTTTAAAGAAATGGGTCCCGCGTGCACGTGCACGGGCTCAGTGGCTACCACCGTAAGCTCTGTTCCTTCTAAAATACCCAATTCCTCCAGATTCCTTTTTACCTCTAAGCCCCCGTCTATTTTCTTTACTGCTACTTTTACCTCGGGCTCAACTTCGCTCAATAGTTTCATTTTTTTTCTCTATCTCTGTTTAAAAGTTAGGAATACAAAAAACCTGCCCTAAAAATGTTCTGTTTTGCTAAAGGAACCTAAATAAGTTAGGTTTTGAATGAAAAGCCGAATAAAGTTAGGATTTTGATAAAAAGCTGATGATTTCGATTTTTTCCTAAAAACACTAATTAAGTTCGGTTTCCCTTATGCGTCCTAATCTTGTTAGGAATCGTTATTTATGCACCTAAAGGGCATACACATCCCTATACAAAAATGAAAGGTGAGAGAAAATGGCGAAGGTAATTTTGGTATTTGGTTCAACTACCGATAACACGGAAATGTTGTCTGAGCACGTGGTAGCGGGGCTTGAGCGAGGGGGTGCGGGGGTCACGGTGAAGAACGTGACAGAAGCGAGCGTTGACGAACTCGCGGATTACGACGCGATCGTATTCGGCTGCCCCACGTACGGAGAAGGCGATTTGCAGGATGATTTCGTTGATTTCCACGACGAGATGGACGGCATAGCTCTGGAAGGGAAGAAGGCAGCGGTTTTTGGTCCGGGCGATAGTGAAGGATACCCTGATTCGTTCTGCACGGCCGTGGACATACTTGAAGAAGCGTTGAAGAAATGCGGTGCCGAAATCGTTACCGCAGGCTTCAAGGTTGACGGCGAGGTTGAACCCGCATTCGAAGACGCCGAAACATGGGGATTAAAGGTTGCTAAATCGATGCAAAAGTGAAAGCGATGAAAAGAAAAGCGAAGGGCGGGGAGAAAAGAATGAATGGAGAAGATAGAGAATGGCTAAATAGTTACAGAGATAAAGGCCCCCCTAATTTGAGAAGCGAAAATCCTGAAAGAAAATCCATAGAGGAGGACATCAAGGAGCTAAGCGATGCCATAAAGGAAACAGAAGGGCCTGAGGCTCTTAAAATAGAACTCATGGAACACATTCAGGTGGTAGTCCAAGGAAATAACCTCATACCTGTGAGGCGCACAGATGATGGAAGACATGGATATGCAAGTATTTACACATCATCTTCAGGAATATAAGAAGGGATTAAGAACCCTCGCCCTTCATACGACAAAGGCGTCGAACAGAGCTGTAATTGAAAAGAGGCTGAAAAGGGAGACGATAGATTGTTATATCCAAGAAGTCAACGGAACGAAAATAAATGTCTTCTTCGGCAATCCCATCTGCATCGAAGTCATCAAACAGATGAATATTACGTCATTGTCAGATCTGACCGATGAGGAGGACTTTATTCTCGGTACGATGCTGGGCTACGATAGAGTACAGCAGTGTGAGCGGTATCTTAAAAGGAAACGCAACGGCAAAAATAATAACGTAGGAAAGATAGGCAATACATCCATAGCTCAGCCACAGACCGAAACGATTAGAGTCATTGGTTAATCCTCTTTTGGTGAAATGAACAGTTCATCACCATAAATAACCAAATTTCCACTTATCCCAAAAGGCTAATCACTAAAACACATACCAATCCAAAAACAAGACCGCTAATGCCTACTTTTAAGTTCTGTTTTATTTGCGCTGCTGGAATCAGCTCTTCTACGGAAATGTAGGTCATAAATCCTGCTGCGAGTGCAAGTGAAGCGCCCAACAAATCTAAGGATGCTTCTTTCAAAAAATAGTAGCCAAAGATAAAGCCGAGTAATTCAAACAATATTGTCACCGTTACTATAACAAAAGATTTCATTCTCTTTTTGGTTAAGCCGTATAAAGGAACGATTGTTGCGATATTCTCTGGCACATCCTGTGCTGCAATTCCCACTGCAATCATAATTCCCAATGCGGGTGTTAAAGCAAATCCAACCCCGATTGCCAATCCTTCTGGTATGTTATGCAAAGCCATGCCAATGACAAGCATGGTAACGCTTCTTTCAATCGAAGGCTTTTCTTTTTTCAGTAACTCTGGATTTATGTGTGGCAGGGTTCTATCAATAATTCGGAACGTGACTATCCCAGTTATAAAAGCAATAATCACTAAATAAAAGGGTGCGATTTCTAAACTTTCGGGTATCAATTGGAAAAACGATATACCCAGCATCATAGAAGCAGCGAATGCTAAAGAGCCGTATAAAACGGTTTCTTTAGGTTGCTTTATCAATCCAATTAAACACCCCAAAGTCTGTCCAACAAAGATTAGGACTATTATCAATAATAGACTATTCATTTTCAACCTCGAAATAATTTAGGGATTAGCCTCCACGGGTTTTTTCTTTTATACTCCCTGTATTCCGCTCCATATTCCTTCATAAGATACTCCTTTTCAAGATATATAATGGGCAAATAGAGAAGAGTATAAGGAATTGAAAACAAAAGGGCATACGTTGATGTCTTTGCGCTACTATCCAGATATTAGTTAGCATTTTGATTCCCTCCTTACAATGTAATTATAAGGTGTTGTGAAAAAATCTGTGGAATCCTGTGGTTTTTTGACAATCCTCCTTACCCGTAACTCTCTGCAGCGAAATTCGCCAATCCTTTCTTAAGCGCACTCAAACCAGAACTACGAAGGAAACAGCAGGGCTTGTCCCGCAACTTGCACACCTTTTTAACCAATTGGCAAGCGTTGTGACTGTTTATATCCACGGGGCAGAAGATTACATCGTTTCCGTCAATGAGACTTGCTATCACCTTTTTGCCTCGCTCGCAATGCCCGCAGTGGTAACAGAATTGGCAGCCAAAAGATTCCGCCAGTTCCTTGTAAGACGATTCAAGCGATTCCACCCCGCCAACATACGCCACCCTCAAACCAGTAAGCTGAAGTTCTTCATTCTGAGCTCCATTATCTAAACTGTTATGGTCACAACAGGTACACGCAGGCCCTCCAAACGTGTTCTCTCGTTCGGTCTTTAGGGGCATGTTAGATTCAACATGTGATGCAGACAGTCTGATCAAAGCTGCGTTTTCTTTGTTCCGCCGCTTTAGTTCTTCTCTCAAAAATGCAAGTTCCTTCTTCATGCCTTCAATATCTTCGTAAGCCGCTTCTCCACCTGTTGCCCCTATCAGTCCCTTTAATCGCGCATTTAACCGCCTCTGATCTCCCAATTCGTGAGCAAACCTACTTTTAGCCTCTTTAATCGCTTCACGCTCCGAAATCAAATCATCCCTTTTCTGTTCTAACCTTGCACATCTGCGTTGAAGCTTTTCACTCGATTCTAAAGCAGTGCTTAGCCCTTCCAGTACCGATGCTACGTTCCTTCCCGGGAATTTACGAGAAAGTTCATCGTAAAATCGCAACGCATAATGCTCCTTCATATGCACCGCGGCGAAAATTTTTGTCTCGAGTTCTTTATCCTGATCGCCATTACGTGCTGCGAACCAGATAAGAGCAGCGATAGGGACGTCTTTTAAGGTGTTTTCCGTTTCCTCTCCATCAAGGGACTCATATATTCTTTGAGGGTCTAAAATCCCCGCTTCTTTCTTATACGGCGCAAATTGTTTTTCCAGCAGCTTTTCCACGCGCTTGGCGTATTGATTTTTCGTCTGGCATATTTGAGCCAACTGCTGATGCATTTCAAATGCTACTGAAAACTGGTTGTCATGGCTGAGTTTCAAATCCTTAAATATCTTCCTCAGGTTCTTTTCGTCAAAACTCAAACCTAAGAGTCTACAAATGGTGAAAGGCTGAAACTCCCATATCCTTCTCTTACCATTTCCACTTCCATTTCCGTTTTTACTTCCTTTTTCCTTTGCCATTTTTTACTACTCTACTTCCGTTTGTGTTACTCACGGCTACGAAGCCTGATAAAGCGAGTAACCGTCAATAAACCACGAGCTCAACTCACGTTTTATCGCTTCAAACCGTTCGTCTATTTCGCCTTCTTCAGGCAAGGACATATGCTGAAGTAGCCGCATCAGCTCCTTCATCAATCTTGTTCGTTCTATCTCGTCCATTCATAACCCCTCCGTTTCTTTTAGGTTAGCCTAACTATACGTGAAGATGGTTGTTAGGCTCATAAATAAGATGCCCTAAAAAAGCTCGGTTTTGCTAAAGGAACCTAAATAAGTTCGGGTTTAACGGAAGAACCGATGACCTTTTGCTTCTTGCTTCTCCGCTTCGCAGGGATGCACCCCGGTCTCACAGAACGTTTCGAAGTGCTCAAGCCATTGTGGATAATCCGGTGCGGTCTTCACGAACTGCACGAAATTTTTCAGCTGCCATATCGTTTCGGGCTCCAATTCGTGCTCGATTATGCACGCATCTTTATCCGCTATCTTCTCTGGCACCTTTATTATTTCCAGAAACGCTCTTATCGTCTCATGTCGATCTTTAACAACACTCGCTA
>JAUXGS010000207.1 GCA_030621945.1 Methanosarcinales archaeon
GGGTGATTAATAAATTTCGCGGCGAGTGTTTGCGGGCGATACTCCGCTTCCGCAGCTTCCGCAATACTCTATGCATTCTCCCTGTTCCTTCTACTGACGGAAGGTTTGCATGTGATTTCACTTTATATCTTCACCCTATTTCTCAAGCTTCACCGTCTTCATTGTGCTTCACAAGCTTCTCAGCATCATTCGCAATTTAGTGAAGAAAGAAAACCTGTGCTAAAAGAAAAAATAAGAAATTGTTTTTAGTCAAGGTTTTACCGAAGGTAAAAAAATTGCTTCTTAAACAACTTAAACGCCAAGTCAGGAACATGAGGAAATTGTTCCGGGACGCACTCAATTCAGCACTAACAAAACTAGGCTTCCCATTTCTGACACCACACCCAACAAAAACAGGCAAAGAAGTCGGCTATTTCCAAGCCAAAATCAACGACACCGATTTATATTCAATGTACAAAAGGAATCAATTAGCACATAACATCATCATAAACGTTGCCTATGATGTTTTCAGTTCAGGATTCAAATGCGTTACATTAGAAGGCGAAGAAGATAAGGAGTTCAATGCTGAAGTACAACAGATTTATGAACGCTTTATTCATTATCCCCTTTTTAAAACATATCTTCAGGCGCGACTTTATGGGTCTGCAGGTCTGCTAATTGGTTTTGACGATGGCAACAGCTTTGATAAACCTACAAAGGAGGGGGACAAAATCAGCTATCTATATTCCATCCCCCACGAATGGGTTTCTTATGTGGCTCCAGAGAAGGATGAACTGAATAACATTACCCTTCCACAGAAGCTCGCGTACTACGAACTGAAATATTTAAAAACGACATCCACGAAAATTGACGCTTCACGACTCGTTCATATCCAACCATCATCCATAGATGACAATTTCGAAGGCGAATCCGCATTGCATTGTATCTTCGATGTGCTTACCGTGCTGAAGAATATGGATTGGTCCACAGGTCAAGCGATGTTTCGTCATGGCGGGGGTTTAACTACCGTCATCCCAGGTGATGATGCCACGCAGGATGAAATAGACCTTATCGATGAAATTGTATCTGAAATCAATACCAAAACTATCCTCACATTGACGCCAGGCTGTACAATTCAACACGATAGACCCGGTGCTCTTGACCCTGAGAAATATTATAATGTTGTCACCGCTCAAATTAGCGGTGGGTCAAACATACCCATTTCGATTCTCATGGGCGCTCAAGCAGGTGCAGTTGAAGCATCCACAAAAGATAGAAAGGACTATGCGGATTTCCTTCATGCTATCCAGGTCAACGACATCACACCCGCACTAACTCAAACTATTAAACGTTTCCAAGCATCTGGACAAATATCCAAAGAACATAAGATTGATGATTTCTTGATACAGTGGAACACGCCATCAATATTCATCATCGACGCCGCTCGCGGTAAATTGTATGAAGCACGTGCAGAGCACGAACGAGCGAAAGCAGAAGATAGGCGTGTGCAAACTCAGCTTCTGCAACTCAAACTTTCCGAACAACAGGGAGGCTTAAATCCCGATGACACTTCCACTGGAGACTGACGAAGAACTTGCCCCTGTTAATTCTTCTGGAGCTAAACTCGGCGAAGAAAGAGAGGGGCTGATAAGGTATTATAAGAAATTGGTTTCTGGACTACTGATAGCAGGCGGTGGATTTCTCCTGTTGGAACATCTTTTTCAATTCCAGGGATACGACATAGAATTTATTGGCCATGAGATTTTTGGATTGGTGATGATATGCGCCGGTTTTTTACTTTCTGTTAAGTGGTAACAACTACCCTCTTTTGTCAAAGCGATAAAGGAAAAGGACATCTGGAAGATATTAGACGAAGGAGAAAGAAGAAAATGAGGAATGATGAGTTCTCCTTCTTCTCCGCTTCCGTTGATTACTCTGCCAAGGTACCTCAATTAAGAAGCCGGGAAAATGGTAAGCTATAATTATTGGCGCTGCATCGACTGCAGTCGCACATCTCGCACTCGTAGCTATGTACCCAATCAGCCGCCATCATGCCCTTTCTGCGGGTCTAAACGATTGGCGTCTGCAACTGCAACTGAATTTAAAAAGGATAGAGGCCTCCACTAATTATTTTTCCTTCTTAAACGCTCCCGTTCCCTACTCTTTTTCAGTGAAGAAATAATGGCTGAAAAAGAAGATTTAGGCAATGCCGAAATTGATACTCTTGACGCCCTCTTTGCACA
>JAUXGS010000087.1 GCA_030621945.1 Methanosarcinales archaeon
ACTGCAACAGCGGCTAATTGTTCCGAGGTCGTGCCAAACTTCTGCATATGCTCCTGCGCGATTAATGCGTAAAGTGAAGGAAACGTAGCACCCATAAGTGCTTCCCACTCTTGATCAGCGGCGGATGCTAATATCTTAGCTGCTGTTCCTCCATCTACGTCAGTCATCTTCTCTATACCAGCCGCCATTACTATGTCATAATATCCGCTGGCTACCGCGAGAATCGCTTCTCGCAAAGCTGCTCCACCACTGGCACACGCTTGTTCAACTCTGGTAGCAGAAATATGTAAATCCGCTAAGCCAACATAATCAACAATTAATGCAGCCACATGCTCCTGATTAAGGAACTGCCCGGCACTCATATTTCCACCCCATAATGCCTGAATTTCGTTTCCTGACATCCCCGCATCGGTTAAAGCGCTGGTCCCTGCTTTCATTGCCAAATCTCTAAATGAGTACTTCCACAATTCCCCCATTTTCGTGGATCCAATTCCAACTATGGCTACTGGTCTCGGCATTGCCTATGATACATCACCACCCGAATTATTAACGCAGTTAATTGACATATGTCTCCTCTATTATTCTCCCTACTACTTACATACGCTTGTGTAAATGCACTTAAAAGCTTTTCGCTTTCTTTCTATTAGTTTTTCACACATACTCCACCCGTCCATCTTCATGTATCTTCGCCACCGCTTGACGCGCTGCCCAGCACTGAAAATTCACCGCTACAGGCAAGCTGGTGATGTGTGTGCTTGCGGTCTCTATATGCACGTCAAGCGCAGTTGTTTTTCCTCCCAAACCCATAGGCCCGATACCCGTGTTGTTCACCGCTTCGAGAAGCTCCTCCTCCAATCGTGCTATCCGCTCCTCAATACTCCTCACGCCAACCGGTCGAAGCACTGCTACTTTCGCGAGCTTCATCGCTATATCCGCAGAGCCACCGATACCGACGCCGATAATCGTGGGCGGGCACGGCTTACCCGCCGCTTTGACCACCATCTCAAGAATAAACGCCCGTATCGCTTTCATTGCTTCCGTTTCCGGCTTCGGCGTCAGCATCGTAAATGCACTCACGTTCTCCGAGCCACCGCCTTTCGGAAATACCAAAATCTCAAGTCCATCAACATCCGAGTCAATGCTATAATTGATATACGGCATTCTATCACCTATATTCGCGCCTTCCCCTTCGCTGCGCGTTATCGCATCCACTACATTCGACCGCAACGGGATTGATTCCGTTGCTTCCTTCACGCCTTCTCTTATGCCGCTCTCAATATCTCCGAGATTCACGTTTACGTTTCCACTCCCGAGTTTTACGTAAAAAAGTGGAATGCCCGTGTCCTGACATAACGGTCGCTGCAGCTCTTCGGCAAGCTTCACATTATCGAGCATTGCCTCCAACTGCACCTTCGCTATCTCATGCTCTTCGCGCTCGTATGCACGAACCAGCGCCGCTTTTACATCGTTCGGCAGTGTTGTCTCCGCTCGCCTCAAAATGCTTATCGTTACGTCCTTTATCAATTCTTTCGTGATCATTTGCTTGCTGAAGAATATTTGTTTGATGATAAAGAAAAGAAGGGGATAAAGTTAATAAAGCGAAGTGAAAAAGGAATCAAAAGTTATTAATATACCAAAACCTTAATGAGTATAATTAGGAGGTGAGGTTAAAAAAAATGTTGTTCATAACATGCGTGAGAGTCAATCCGGGTATGATTGAAGAAGCGGGAAAATTCGGCGACAAATCACTTAAAGAGCCACCTAAAGGCGTCAAGTTCCTGCAAGTGTATCACACGCTGGGCAGGTATGACGCAATATGGATTTACGAAGCGGAAGACCCTAAGGTAATTGAAGACTTCCTTCATGAAAGCAGAGCGGTCGCAACAACCGAAACCTGGGTTGCGTTTGAAAGAGAGATGTAAGAGGGGTGGCTGCTGGGCAGTCCCCATTTTTTATTTTTTATAAAGTGTAACCTTCCCCCTATTTAAGACGCGGATTTACACGGATTTACACGGATTTTTTCTTTTGCTGTTGGGCTGGCTGGCATATTTTTAATGGCATTGCTCTTTTCATCTTGTCTGTGTTAATCTGCGTTAATCTGTGTCAACGATTTAGATTTTCTCGGAAGACGCGGAAGCCAGAACAGAAAATATAAGAAAAATCTATTTCTAAACCTTTTCTTATGTGGGGCTCTGTGCCATGTAGGAGCTCCGCTCCTACCACCCCGAAAACCCTATAAGGGCTTTTAGAAAAGCTTTACCAAAAGAACTTATTTGTTTTTCTTTTAGCACAGGTTTTCTTTTTGTGAAAAAGAAAAAGTGTGTTATTCGACACTCGCTCTCAGTATGTCGCTTGCTGCTAATATCGCTATGGGAATGCCAGGAGCGGGACTTACAGAAAGAATCAATAACCTGTGGATATTCAAATCCCTCATAATCTTTGCGGCTTTCTTTATTGTCGTTTCTGGATCTATCGCCCTCACAAAGGTGGACATAACATCCTCCGCCGTTAAGGTGTCCCAATCCTGGTCGAAGAATTTGATAACGTCAATCTCCGATATCACACCCACTACCCCATCGTCTGGCGCAGTTACTGCTACGCCCGATATCTCCTCCTTTACAAGGAGTTTTGCAATTTCACTTACAGGCGTGTCAAAAGATACAGTAATAACACCTCGCTTCATCACATCCCTTACCCTCTTCTCTTTTGATAACTCCATTTTACAATCCCTCACCCCACACTTAACTTAACAGAAACACTTCATAATTCCTCTATATAGCATGTCATTAATTAAATAGGTGTTTAACTGCTTAAAGAAAACTCCAATGTCGCAATCTTCTTTGCGATGTCTTTACCTCTATCCCCTAAAATTTTAAGGTGCAAGCCACCCCCACATCAGCGTTATTATCAAATACATAAGGAAAAAAATGATTATCAGCAATACCGCGGTCCCTATCGACACCGTTTCCATCGACTCATCTCTGGATCGGCTCTTTGTCTTCTCCAAACTACCGAACCCCGAGAACTGGGAAGCTATCCTCTTCATACCGCGATCCACCCAACTCGCAAAAGCTATTAACGGCTTCTCGCAGAACCATATAAACTTCTCTCCGGCTATTCTAAATGGCCAATCCGTATCAAGCGTGATTGTTTTTGTTCTTTTAAGAAGCGGTGCGAATAAGAGAAATGCTAAGCCGCAGAACGCGAGTAGTGAAAGAGTTCCAACCACATGTGGTATTGTGTAAGGAACGAAATCTACGGGATAAGGAAGCATATTATAAAGGGGTTGCGGATAAACACCAAAGAAAATGCATAAAAAGGCTGTAAGCCCCATCCCAAGCACCATATTAACGGGTGGATCTCCTACTTTTATATGGCCTCTTTCAGAAGCAGAAGTATAATATGGGAATTTCAACCCCTCAAAAAGGTCAAGATAATGGAGGAAAACACCCACAGAAGCGAGTGTCAAGAGCAGCCATATTACATCCATGTATTCTGCTGCCGCTGCGAAAGTCATTGCTTTGCTGGTAAAACCATTGAATAATGGAAAACCTGATATAGATAATGCACCCACTGTAAAGAAAATAAAGGTCAAGGGCATAGCCAGGTGATACTTTCCCAGATCTGTGCACTTACTTTTACCCGTTGCAAATAATATCGAACCCATTGCCATCCAAAGCAATCCCTTATAAAGAATATGGCAGAAAGCATGGGCAATAGCACCATTTAGTGCCAAAAACGTTCCTATTCCTATACCCGCCACCATGAATCCTACCTGGTTAATAATACTATATGCCAGGCTCCTCCTGATGTCATTTTCAAGTATTCCAAATATAATGCCGTATATTGCCATTATTGTCCCCAAATAAATCAGTGTTTCGCACCCAGTAAAACCTCTTATCAAGGTATAAACTGCGGATTTTGTAGTGAACGCGCTTAAAAATACACCTCCAACCTTCGTCGCTTCCGGATATGCATCCGGCAACCACGCATGTAGAGGAGGGACGCCGGCATTTAATATAAGGCCGATGAAAATGAGATAAGAAGGCAAAAATTCGATACCCGAACCCCAACTGAAAGCATTAAAGGCTGTTGAACCCGTGCTTCCAACATACATAATAATGCCCGCCAGCAAGACTATACCACCAAAAAGGTGCCACAGGATATATCTAAATCCCGCCTCATGTGCTTTCTCCGACCCTCGTCCACCGTGGAACCAGATAATGAGCATAGATGCAATCGCCATTATCTCCCAGAAGAAATATAGTGTGAAGAGGTCGCCAGCGAAAACCACACCAATCGCACTCCCTACATATACGAATTGGGACATGTGCTCTCTGTTACTTTTCTCATGTAGTGCGTAAAGAATCATGCAGAACGCAGCTATCACAAATATGTAGCCAAATACCATGCTCAACTTGTCTACCCTACCGAAGACAAGTTCGTATTCCAAAAATGGAATGCGCCAGACTGAATAGGGGAGTGTTCCAAAAGCACCTTTTGATATCGCTAAAAGGCTTATAAATGCTGCCGTAGGTGGCAAAAGCAAATATGCCTGTTTCCATCTGCCTTTAAAAAACGGGATCAGAAGAGCACCGAAGATAAATATAAGTCCCGGATGCACCCATTCAATCATCCTATTTTCACCCAGCCACCCTTCTTTCCTCTGTCCTCACCGACTTTTTCCTCATAATAATCCTCCTCCTTCTTTAGCCAGTGACCCAGTGCTTTGGCTACAAGAATTAGAATAGCGCAGGATAAAAACCCGTATATAGCATTAAAGCCCGGTATCTCTTCCAACCAGACGGCGCTATGCGGATGAAGAAAAAGAAGAACGGATAGTTCAGCTAAGGCAAGTGCAAAAAGGCAAACATAAAACGCGTGAAATAGATTTTTTTTCGTTATCTTTGCCATCGCTTTCACCTGCAAAATCTAAATATACGTTTGTAGCAGATATAAAAATATACGATATAAAATAATCTGGGTTGTAAAGTTATTTGGTGTTATGGCACGTTCACGTTGAAAATTATTCTGCATTTGCGAAACATACTGCTTAAAATTGAGGATATTAGTATCAGCACCCAAGAAGTTGAGAAATAATCGAAATATTTATATAGCTTATTAAAATATTATAATGCAAAGCTGAAGGTGGCGGAAGGATAGAG
>JAUXGS010000222.1 GCA_030621945.1 Methanosarcinales archaeon
CCTCGTAGCTTCCCTTCTTCTCTTCCTCTCTCGCCTCACGTTCATAAGACCGTGCTTCTAAATATGCATCCATCTTGCATCCCCTCTTTCATTCTAACATTCTATAATAAATAATGTGTAACGTAATATATATAACTTTCTAATTTTAATAATACATAAATATATCGCACTTTGTATTATCGAAAAGCTCACCACCAAATGCGCTACCCAGCGCTCCCGCACCCATTACCAGAAATTTCATGCAATATATAAAATCTTCAATCTCTTACCCGGCTTGCCTCGGTTTCTATCCCTGCCTCACCCTCTTTTTTCTCTTTTATTAGAGTACTTCGCATATACCGCGAGATCTTCACACCTATAAGTGATAGAATAACTGCACCGAGAAGGGAGAGGAAAAGGGTTAGATACCCCATGGGATAATTACCGTTGCTTAACCAGATTATACATTCGCCACCACCCCACAGAATCAGCCCCGAGGCAATTATAGAGAATAATATTGCCCAATGCCGCACTATTTTTTCGCCTTCTATGAGCATATTCATCATCTTTCCAACGAGTGGCGCGAGTACCGCTCCGATGTACCACCATATGCTAAACTTGATGTAGTACACCAAACCCAATAATATATTCTCGGTTGTTTCTGGTTCCAATTTTGTATAGCCCATGATACCTTGAGAAGTGCCTGCTAAGAGCAGCACAATTGCTACGATATAAGTGACAAACGATATCTTACCGCCGTATAATGACTGCTTCACGCTCTCAACGAATTCTATAATTAGGTTCTCACGTCCCAATCCCTTTAGCAGTGTGTAAATTCCTATAACCCCCAAGATCAGTCCCATCGCTTTACTTGAGAGGCCAAGTAGTAAAGAAACGGCGTACAAGAACAAAATAAGGCCTATGGGCGGTAAGAAGGTGCGAGAAAACTTGGGATCCTCTAACAATCTCTTAATCACATAAAAAGTGCTTTCTAAAGGCTCACTCTGCTTTACTACTACTCTCCGGACGGAATCTATCTTCACTCGCGACTGGATAAGGGGGATAATCCATTCGTCCTCTGCACCATCACTCACGAGAATTGCGGATTCTGCTCTGGATTTAGACAGAACAACATCAAGTTCGTGCCCTATTTTTCTATCCGATTCCACACCGACATTCATATCGCCTGTGATCAAAACGACTTCCACCTCAGCGGCTTCTTCGCTTGAACTCAACTGATCATATATCCTGACTGCTTCAAAAATCGCATTTATATCCGATTCCTCTGGATCAGCGAGAGCCAACTTTGTTGCCGCTGATAAAAGCGCCTCTTTACCAATAATAGGTGTCTCCAAGCCTGCTTTCTCACCTACGTCGTTATCACGGTCTACGCAAATAACAAGCGTCTTAGTTTTAGGCCCCACCCTTTCGTTCCTCCACTATCTTTATTCCCTCATGCAATATAAAACTTTCGGAGACTCAAATCTCCTCCATCCTTTATGTGAACGTATTTGCTCAATCTCTTGTGGTATAAATTCCAAACTCCAAATCCTAAATATCAAACAATACCGAATATCAAAATCCCAATGTTCAAAACAAACTTTTTCGCCGCTTATTTTGAAATTGGTGATTTGGTTTTTTCCCCGTGGGCTCTGCCCACGACCCCGCAAGCCCTGTAAGGGCTTAATTTGGTACTTAGGATTTCCCAATAGGAGATGGGGCTGCGGAGATTTGAACTCCGGTTACCAGCTCCCCGAGCTGGGAGGATAGCCTGGCTACCTTACAGCCCCTGAGATTATTTATTTATCTCTGTTATAAATAAAAGTGTGCGACGATGGTAAGTTTAAAGAAAATGCAATTAAAAGAAGTGAAAGGCGTTAGAATAGGGAAATGTGGGGCTCTGCCCCACGACCCCGCAAGCCCTGTAAGGGCTTATATGAGTGTAG
>JAUXGS010000218.1 GCA_030621945.1 Methanosarcinales archaeon
ATCTCAATCTCTCTCATTACACCCGCTTGAACAAGATTATCACCCATAAAATCCTCGTAGTCCACGCCTTCAGTATATTCTTTGATTCTGGATATAGCATCCAGAATATGCCGCAAGTAAACAGTACCCTCTTTCATCATTCATAGATCACTTTCATCTCGCTTTTTATCCTGTCAATCAGATAGGGACTAATAGATTTTTCCGTGAGCAGATCCACCTTCACACCCAACGCGTCGGAGAGCTCCTGTTCGATCCCCACAAGGTCAAGCAAACTTTTTCGTTCTGAGAATTCCACGAGGAGGTCTACATCACTCTCGGGTTTCGCTTCATCGCGTGCGTAGGAGCCAAAAACCGCTATCTTCTTTGTCCCGTGCCTGAGAAGGATCGAAATTACCTTGTTAAAGAGCGCGTGCTTTTCCATCGTTACAGCTCCTTTATAATCTTTTATCTTTAGAACTACTTTTACCTTTCTCTTATTTATTCCGTTTCATCCCTCATTTGCTCGTATGTTGCTGGCACGTATGTTTTGAAACTCGTAGAGCCTGAGAAGTTGAAACAAATAATGCTCATCACAACTCTATTCGCGGGAAGCCTTGCGATCTGGAAGTTCTTGCCGTGGGGATAGGCGATTTTTTGGATAGGAATTTCTCGCGTGTTGGTTATGGCCAAGACGAATAGGTATATATCATTAGAGGTATTCGACCCCACTGCTTCTTTCTTTTATGTCCACATCGGATTTCAAGGCTCGGAGATTTTTAGTAACTGTTTGCGTGTAAAAGCAACGCCTTCTGAGATAGCGTGTTATTAGCTAAAATTAAATAATCTCTACGAGCTGGAGATCAAACGTAAGGTCTTTCCCAGCAAGAGGATGATTAGCATCTAACGTCACGCTCGACTCGGCGACATCGGTCACCAGGACTAAGAAGGTTTGGCCATCATCTTGCCGGATTTGTAGCTGCTGACCGACTTCTAATTGCTGCATGTTCTCCGGAATTTGGTTTCGTTCTATCGCAGTTACCATTTCTTCCCGATGCGGGCCATATGCCTGATCCATCTGGATTGTGACGGTTTTCGATTCGTTCAGACTCATCCCGACGACCGCTTGTTCAAAGCCCGGGATCATCTGACCTTCGCCCAAAGTAAATTGGAGTGGATCGCGATCAATAGAGGAATCAAAGACCGTACCATCATCCAATTTGCCTGTATAGTGCACCTTAACGGTGTTGCCATATTCTACCTGTGTCATTTTTCTTTTCTCCTTTCCCTGTCTCGCTTGTACATGCAATCCAGGGAATATCCTACATATTGAGCCCGAGTATATAAATATAAGTAACTCGGATTGTTACAAGTGGTTTCAATCACTTCTCCCGTAACGTAACTTAACTTCGGCGAGTCCATCCACAGTTCAACACTTTGATTTCGCCGAAGATCTCCTGGATCAAACCGAGAAAGCATATCTACCCCCTACACCCTTTTCCAATCACGTAAACCTCTGCACTCCGTTTCCGTGAGGCTTCTGGTGCATACGCCTTTGTTATCCTGAACTTCTCCTTAACGCTCTTATAGAATTGAGGGTAGTACTCACCCTGGAATATCTTCGCGACGAAATTACCGTTGTTCTTTAACAGCTTAACGGCAATGTTTAACGCTGCGGTGCTCAGTTCAAAGGAGCGAAACTGATCGTAATCTTTATTTCCCGATAGTTGTGGCGCGGCATCTGAAATCACTACATCCGCAGTGTCTCTTCCTTTTGCTATTAACGCCTCCCTTATGTTTAATACGGTCTCCTCCTCGTTGGTGATGTCGCCTTTTATCATCACAACACCCTCTATTTTATCCATCGGTTGTAGATCCACGCTTATCACCACTCCGCGGTCGCCGACCAACTCGTGCGCAACCTGCGACCAGCCTCCCGGTGCAGCACCCAGATCCACCACCGCGTCACCCGCTTTTATCTGCTTGAACTTTTTAGATATTTGCAGCAGTTTAAATGCGGAACGAGACCGGTAACCTTCCTCTTTCGCGGC
>JAUXGS010000148.1 GCA_030621945.1 Methanosarcinales archaeon
ATCTTCCTGAGCTGTGTAGGGTCCCAGGGAACCTTCTTGCCTTCTACTTCTGTTACGCGTAGTGGTGTCTCCACTTTTTCTGCAAGAGTCATAATAGCTCCTTTTTGATTTCTTCAAAACCTTTCTCTTTAATATATCTGCCTAATCGCTTTTTAGTGCCGCAATTCTTATAATAGTTGATGATTCTACCGGCGAGGTCAACAGCCTCGTCATCGTTTAAATCTTCTGCTAAAACCTCTGCAATTGCAGGCGCTGCCCCTGCAGAACCGCCGACAACCACTTTCCAACCCTTCGGCATTCCGATAAAGCCTAAATCCTTTATCCATGATTCCGCGCAGCAATTCGTACAACCGGAAACGCCTATTTTAAACTTTGATGGTAACGACATTCCGTGATACTTCCGATCAAATTCCATACCCAACTTCACTGAATCTTGCTTCCCTCTCTTACAAAACGTTGTTCCCGGACAGAACTTTACACTCCGGACACATAGACCAATAGCATGTCCCGGAGGTATATCAAGATCTCGCCAGGCATCTTCTATATCGCTCTCTGCTATTCCCACGATTGCTATTCTTTGCGCAGAAGTTAGTTTTAATGCCTTGGCATTATATTTCTCCGCGACATCTGCTATTTTTCTAAGCGTAGAAGGCTCGCAAATTCCTCCAGGGATATGCGGCGCAATAGCATAAGTTTCATAGTCCCGCTGGACAACTGCGCCTTTCTCTAACAGGTCCTTCTTCTTTTCTTCTACCATTCTTATTATCCCCCTTGCTTATCTTTATACTGCCCGATTGCTTTTCGCAACGTCCTCTTAGCCAGACAAGCACAGTGGACTTTTTGCATTGGGATTCCATCGAGATACTCTATTATCTCTTCCTCCTCTATCCTCCCCGCATCTTCTAACGTTTTACCCCGTATCATATCACAGAGCGCCGAGCCGGAAGAAAACGCCCCAGCACAGCCGATCGCTTGAAAACTCGCGTCTTTTATCTTGCCCTCTTCTTCTACTTTCAAAAAGAACTCCATGGTGTCTCCACACGGGCCGGTGTAGATCGCGTAGGCATCTGGCTCGCTCATTTCACCGACGTTCACTCTGTTCAAGTAATATTCAGCAGCTTTATCCGAGTATCCTGATTCCTTCAACAAGTCCCTTATTAAGCTCATCTTTTCGCACGCACCTCTTCGTTTCTCTTCTTCTCTATATTCTATATTAAGCTTTACTATTTTTTCACGTTTTAATTTAGTATGTCGTACTCCTTATGCTTATCCGCAATCTCATCTGCCAGCCTATCCAGAGCTTTGAAATCATCCTCTTTCGGGACTCCTTTAATCACAACTGGATCCAGTATTTCCACCTTTAAGTTGGGTATCATTCCCGCAAGTTGTTCCACCATCCTGCCGCCCCAACCGTAAGACCCGATGATAGATGCAAATTTCAGTTTTGGTCTCAAAGCATTTGCGAGACAAGCAGCATAAATAACTTTTGGATGCGGACCGACCAGAACTGTAGGTGACCCGATCACAATGGTAGCTGCATCTACCAATGCCATCGCTAATTTTCCAATATCGGTTTCTGACAGATTGAACTGCCGTACCGTTATGCCCCTTTCAATCAAAGCCTCCACGAAGTAATCTACCATTTTCTTCGTGCTGCCGTGCATTGAGATATAGGGGACAATCACTTCGTTCTTCACATCGTCAGAAGCCCAATCCCTGTAAGCATCGAGAATAAAATCCGGCTTATTATGAATGGGACCATGACTTGGCGCGATTATCGCTATCGCCAAATTTTTTGTCTTCTCCATATTTTTCCTGATTGTTATCCGGAATGGCATCATTATCTCTGCATAGTATCGCTTGGCAGCCTCATAGACCGTTGCTTTATCGGTTACAAACAGATCGCTGGTTGCAAGATGAGAGCCGAGAAAATCACAGGTAAAAAGTATTTTGTCTTCTTTTAGATATGTAAGCATCGTCTCTGGCCAGTGAACCCATGGTGCATGGATGAACTCCAGCGTTTTGTCACCCAGTGACAGGGTCTCTCCATCCTTCACTGTTATGAACTTATCCTCAGGTATTACGAGCAAATCCTTCAGCATAGCTTTGCATTTTGGTGTGCAAACGACCTTAGCACTGGTATAAACCTCGAGTACCTGCGGTATTGACCCTGAATGGTCTTGCTCCGCGTGATTGGCAACAACATAATTAATATCTTCAACTTCAAGTTCTTCAAGATTTTTTAGTAACACATCCGTCATCGTCGGATCTACGGTATCTATCAGTGCCGTCTTCTCGCTCCCTTTCACCAAATAGGCGTTGTAGCTTGTTCCATCGGGTAGCAGTATAAGTTCATCAAATAACCTCCTGTCCCAGTCAACTGCACCAACCGAGTAGATATTCGGTTTCAGTTCTCTTCTAAACCCCATTTTAATCCTCCTTTTCAAATGCCTCTTTGCCCACACCACAGGCAGGGCACACCCAATCGTCCGGTAAATCTGCAAATGCCGTTCCCTCTTCTTTTTCGTCGTAGATATATTCACACACGGTACATTTCCATTTTGACATTTTTCATTCACTCCCTTTTCATTTTATCGCATCGGCAATCTTCTTGCCGAACGCCCTACACTCTTCCAGATCCTTTTCAGTTGGTCTGCGTTTTACTTTCAGTCCCGGCTCTATCACATCCATCTCAAAAAGGTTTACCATCGTTTCAGTCATTATCCCAATGGATTCACCACTCCAGCCGTAAGACCCGAATGCAGCTCCAACCTTACCTTTCAAGTCCGCTTTCTCCATCTCGAAAAGAAAGGTTTTCATTGCAGTAATCATAGCACGAACGTACGTCGGAGAGCCAAGAACTACGGCGTCAACGTCTTTGAGGTCGTCTGCTTTTGCACGCGCCGCTTTCTTTAATTCTACTTCAACACCCGCTTCTTTCATTCCCGATTCAATTGCCTTTGCCATGTACTCTGTATTGCCCGAACGGGTTTCATAAACTATTATTACTTTTGCCATTTTTTAACCCCTCCTTTATTATTCAACTTCTAACAGTTCTGCCATACACAATGCAGTTAATTAGTCCATCGTCTTATGCGTGTTGTTACTATTCAGACGTCGCTGGCGGAGTAAAGACCCGCATCGCCAGTTCTTTGTCAACCATAAGCAAGCCATTACCATCCTCGCCAACGAGTTTCAATTTGGCAATGATCTCATTGTCGTTGCCTTCCTCCTCGATCTGCTCAGTAATGTACCATTGCAAAAAGATGTTCGTAGCGTGATCCTTTTCCGCAATTGCAAGATCAACGAGCTCGTTGATGCTCCTCGTAATGAACTTCTCGTGCTCCAAAGTCTTTTCAAACATATCTAAGGGCGACTCGAATTCCGTCGCCGGCTGCTCAATCGCCATGAGCTTTACCTGCCCTCCCTGATCGTTGATGTAATCGTAGA
>JAUXGS010000131.1 GCA_030621945.1 Methanosarcinales archaeon
ACGTGGGTACCGCTGAGGCAGCAGTGGAGATAGAACGTATAGGGGTAACGAATCCAGAGGAGAAGCAGGTAATAATCGGGCAGGGTAATTTCAGTATATTTACCTGCGATGACCTCTTCAAGACTCTTTTGACCACTGTGCCCGGGATAAAATGTGCTGTTGCAATGAACGAAGCGGTGCCGAGATTGACGAGAGTCACGGGGAATGAGGATAAACTGAAGAAGTTAGCGGGTGAGAACTGCCTCCGAATCGCCGCCTCTCACACTTTTTTTATTATTATGGATAATGCGTTTCCCATAAATGTGCTGAACGCTCTGAAGTCACATCCCGCAGTTGCAACTATCTTCGTAGCTTCTGCAAATCCGTTGGACGTTCTTGTCGCCGAGACCGAACTTGGACGGGCAGTCATTGGTGTAGTTGATGGCACATCTGCGAATAGGATAGAGACTGAGGCAGAGAAGAAAGAACGAAGAGAGCTGTGCGAGAAGTTAGGGTATGTGGTTGAGTAGTTAGCTAACTTTGCCTTATTTTCCCTTTACTTTTTTGAGTCAATATTCTTTGTGATTTTTGCCCCTCTTTTAGGTAAGACTCTACTTCTTGAGAGCTACAAGGAGTGGGTTAATTTTAAATACTATTAAGGATAATCTATATATTAACATGAAAAAAGAAGAGCTGGTGCACCTCCATATGTTATTAGCTCAATTTAAGAAGTACTGTGAGGTAAATGGTGTAAACGCCGATTTCAGTAAATATAACGAGTTGGGTATTTCTCCTTTTCAGGTGCACCGAAGCAAGGAAGAGCACAAGCAGGCTATTTTTGTTCTGGTGACCGAACTTGCGTCAATGGCAGTGAGAGATACTCTTACAGAAACTAAAAAACTTCAGAAAGAGCGCAGGCAAGAGTAAGGACGCTGTTTAGTTTTGCTTGTCGAATACGCTCCCGCTCTGCGGGAAGCGATGTTTTTTTCTTAACCGCTTTAACGTAACGTAGAAACAATCAGGCATCCAACAATATAGTCTTATAGATCAGGTCGGGCAAGAATTCAGCAATCTCCTTGTACTTTTGCTCACTTCTATTCAACGCCTCCTTCATATGCTTACACTTGGCAAACACACTTGCCATTTCCGAGTCTTTAGATAACAACGCCTTTTCCACCAGCTTGCACGCGGTAATGTCCTCACAAATAACGCTCATGTACTTGATGTGCCCTTCCTCGTCCTTGACTCCTGAGAGATGTAAGCGACCCCAGACGATTTCACCGTCCTTACGCACATACCGCTTATCCATCAAACAATGGTCTTCCTCGCCCTTGATTATGGGTTTGAATAAGTCTCCATCTGCATCCAAGTCTTCAGGATAGATTAATTCGGAGAGCGGCATTCCGATTAGTTCTTCTTGTGAGTAACCTAAGAAGCGACAAACGGTCTTGTTCGCGGCTAATACCTGACCTTCCCTGTCAACCATGGCTACGCCCACGGACAGGTTATCGAAAAGAGAGCGGAAACGTTCTTCACTCTCCCGTAGCGCTTCCTCGGCAAGCTTGCGCTCGGTGATGTCCATAAAGGATACTGCACTCTTTTTCGATCCTGGGATCACTGCAGCGGTCACATAGATGTTGCGAAGATTTCCATATCGGTCTCTGAATAGGAATTCATAGTTCATTGGAGCGTTATCTGGATCGGTTCTTCGCAATTGATGGATTTTTTTCATCATTTCAAGATCTTCTTTCTTCGCGATGAATTCGGTCCATTTCTTCTTTCCTTCAAGTTCCTCTTTTGTAAATCCTGAGATTTTTTCACCTGCCGTGTTCACCCGATAAAATGTCCCGTTCTCGTCGAGAATCACCGTAGGTGCACGGGTAATTTCGAAGAATGTTCTATACAGAGTTTCCGATTGCCGGAGTTCCTCTTCCATCCGTTTTTTCTCGGTGATGTCCTTCACCGTTCCTATTGTTGCTATTTTACCCAGGTACTCCATGAGTTCTACATGCATATTGACATAAACGGGAGTCTTACCATCCTTGTGCAACACGTGGTATTCATATTCTCGTGGTACATCTTCCCCGTCTAATCTCCGACGATAGCTGTCTGCAACTCGCGCTAAATCATCGGGCGCGACATATTTTTGGATTGTTAACGCCATCATTTCTTCCACCGTGTAGCCAACCATCTTGGCAAATGCCTCATTGCAGAACATAAGTTTAGGATACGGGTAACCTTGGAGAATAAAGATGCCATCCTGAACATTCTCAACTAACTTGCGGTATTTCTCCTCGCTCTCTCGCAGCGCTTTGTCCATACGCTTGCGTTCGCCGATGTCGCGGGCGACACCGAGTCTACCCATGGTCTGGCCATCAAAATCAAGCAATGAAGTCATATTTAATTCTACGGGGAGCCTTCTCCCATCCTTGTGCAGTAACTCAGCCTCATAAGGAGGGGTTTCTTCGCCTGCAAGTCCTTTTTTGAAGCGATTAACCGTAGGTTCTATGTATTCATGGGCGAGTACTTCTGTAAAAGAACGTCCAAGTAAATCATCTCCTGTGAAACCGACAATCTCTTCACATTGAGGGCTAACGTATGTAAACTTGCCTTCTGTATCCACAGTAAAGATTACATCAGTTACAGTCTCAGTTAGTGTGCGGTATTTCTCCTCACTCCCCCGCAGCGCCTCTTCCGCCTGCTGCCTCCATGATATATCAGAAATGGTAGCAACGGCTCCTTTTGCAGGATTAGATGGATCTAAAAAACTCATTTTTATGTGGCCATCGAAGATGGAACCATCTCTTCGTTTAAGTTTTGCATCTACTTCGACCAATTCACTTTCTTTAAGTTCTTCATAGCATATTCGACAAACCCGTTCATATTCCTCTTTCGATGCATAAATTACTTCGGCACGTTGGCCGATGTAATAATCATCTTCGTCCGGTTTAACGCCGAACATTTCCATCATGCGTTCATTTGCCCAAATAAGCTTTCTATCCTTAACAATACCTATCCCAATAGGTGAGGCAGATAAGATATTGCTCAATATTTCCCTGCTCTTCCACAATAGCTCCTGCACATATTTGTGCTCGGTGGCTTTACTTTCCAGCCCCACTTTTTCTTTGCGGATCTCGGAATATAATCGAGCTTTTTCAATTACCGCGGCGGCTTGGCTTGCTGCTACGGTCCCAAAGGCTATCTCATCTTCCGTGAATTCGTGTGGCTCTGCCATGTAGATGTTCAGCAGACCGATAACCTCGTCCCTTGACTTCATTGGCATAAATAGCTGAGCTGAGATGCCCAACTCGTGAGCAAGGTCCGCCCAGGGTTTATAGCCTGGCTCCTCAAAGATATTCGAAATTGTGTAATAACGCCCAGTTTTCAAAACCACTCCAGAGGGACTGTTGGTAATTGGAACTCCCTTGCTGTAAATCTGTTGGATACAATCGTCGGGAAGGCCGAACGTAGCAACCAGTTCAAGTTCGCCGGTCTCCTCATTGACGAGCATCATAGACCCTGAACGTGCGCCCATCTGATGCCCCACGATGGCGAGTATCTCTTCGAGTATCTGTTTAAGGCTCTGCGTCAGGTCTATTTGTGAAATACTCGATAGTGCTTTTAACGCTGAAGTTGGCATGGGGTGTACCCTATTGTACTTCTCACATTCATCGGTGCATAAATAAGTGGCGGTCTTTTATCGGGATTTGGGATTTCAAAAGATTATGTGCTTACGGTACGTTATCTGATAGAAACATAACAATCATCGCCCTCGCCGCATTGCAATCTCAGACAATTCTGCCTGTACGCGAGGATCTTGATATTTTTCAGTGCCGTGCAGATAATCGA
>JAUXGS010000118.1 GCA_030621945.1 Methanosarcinales archaeon
GATCAATCTAGTTTTACCAATCTTATCGCCTAACTTACCCAGCGGTATTTGGAAGAGCAGGAAAGGCGCGGCAGAGATACCGATCCAGAGTCCGATTACGAAGGGGCTGTAGCCCAGGTGGTGAAGGAACAACGGCCCGAAAACCCATCTGGCGGAATACCAGAAGAATAGGGATACGGTGCAGAGCGCCAAAACTTTAAGTTCTCGGTGCTGCCGGAACTCTTTGAGCACTGCTAACAGATCATCCTTACCGATTTCGTTATTCGTTGTGTCTCTCGTGCTATTGTGGGTATTATCCGTCAATTTGAAGACCAATATCAACGATGCGAGTAGCAGAAGCGCAGAGAAGATGTAAGGTGTTCTTATTGCGAATCGATACGCGAGAAAACCCCCGATTACAGGACCTATAAACAGACCGGCA
Source organism: Methanosarcinales archaeon (assembly GCA_030621945.1). GTDB lineage: Archaea > Halobacteriota > Syntropharchaeia > Alkanophagales > Methanospirareceae > JACGMN01. The sequence continues at coordinate 422 of JAUXGS010000118.1, forward strand.
TTGGCAAAGGTGCCGAAAACAGACCTGAACTCGCCTCTCCTGCCGCTCGGTGATATGTCCTTGATAAAAGCCTCACTGACAACCCATGCGGGAGCCATGGCAACACCAAATGCTATTTGCAACACGATTAAAGCATAAAGACTGGTATTCAGGAAGAATACGAAAAGAACGGCTGATATGAGGATGAACGAAGCGATTAATAATCGTTTCCTTCCGAGTTTATCAGCGAGAACTCCCGCTGGGAGGCTAAAGATCATCCCGGCAAGAGAGGATAGTGCAGCAACGAGCCCCACCAATTCTGCCTTTTCGAGAAAAAGCTCCAGGTACAGAGGATGGATAGTGATGACAGCGCCTATAAATATGCTGAAGAGGAGGAAGATCGTGGAAAATAAGAGTAACTGCTTGTGAGTCTGCACTTCCAACCCTCGATGTAATCCTGACTTCAAGAACATAAACATACAACACCTTTTCAGCTAAAAAGAATTATACTAATAGCGCAGTAAAAAATCCACGTTCCAGGTACGAGCTACGACTATGAATACAGAAGAAATTGACGAGTGGGTGGAGCAAGCGTTTAAAGCGGATGTAGATGAATTCTCCGCATTGATTGCAGAAGCGAAGGAACTGTTGGCGGAGGAGCACCGATTCCGAAACGGTAGCGGATTGGTGCGCATCGATCCTTACACCGTGAGGAGTGTGGTTGTTATCGGCGATATTCACGGTGACCTTGAAAGCCTGGTTCATATATTAAAGCAGCGAGAGGTGGCAACAGCTAATAGAATTATCTTCCTTGGCGATTACGGCGATCGGGGCGAGGAAAGCGTTGAGGTGTACTCTGTGATTTTAACGTTGAAGATGTTAGCAGGGCGGGGAGAGCGCGTCATACTGCTACGGGGTAATCACGAAGGCCCACCGGACATGCCATTCAGACCACATGAGCTGCCAATGTTCTTTGTAAGGAAATATGGTGAGCGGGGGGAGGCATTATACAGGGCCGTAAAGGAGCTGTGGGAGTATTTGCCGCACGCTGTGCTGGTTACGGGTCGCTACTTGATGGTGCACGGTGGTGTGCCTTGCAATATAACCTCGCTTGGTGATGTTGCGTATGCGCATGAAACGCATCCGTCATCGAGCACCTTTAAGGAGCTATTGTGGAGTGATCCGATTGAGGCTAACGGCTGTTTCGAGTCGGTACGCGGTGCCGGCAGGATGTTTGGTGAGAATATTACCGCTGAAGTCCTTCGTATTTCCGGTGTGAAGACCATTATAAGGAGTCACGAGCCGTGCGAGGGTGTAAAAGTACAACAAGGAGGTAAGATTCTCACGCTGTTTTCAAGGAAGGGCGATTTCAACAACCAGGCCGCATATTTGCTGTTAGACGGAGGCATGCTGCGAGAAGCAAAAGATGCTAACGAGCTGGCGAAAACGGCTGCGAGAATATGGTAATCATGATGCAAGATGCAGGATCCAAGATACAAGTTCAGGGCTGCATCTTGTATCCTCAGAATCTCCCGTGGAATACAAATATCCAAACTACGACACTTGAAGCGAAACGGAACGTTTACGATCGACAAACCTCGCAACGATCAGGCCTATCTCATAGAAGATTACCAACGGAAAAGCGACGATGAGCTGACTCACGACATCAGGCGGTGTAAAAAAAGCAGCGAGGACGAACATTAGCACGTATATGTATCGCCGATATTCCTTTAGCGTAGCGATAGGGACGAGTCCTGAATGAACGGCAAAGACGAGAACGATAGGAACTTCAAACGCTATCCCCAGTATGAGCGTTATTATGATGACGAACGATACAAATTCGTATATGGAGTACGTGGCGACAACTCCTGTTGCTGATGACATAAAGTAGAGATACGTTAGGACAAAACGCAACATAAGGAAGTAAGAATAGCTTACCCCCATAATAAATAGAGAAACGGCAGAACCCAGCAATAGAATGAGGTGTGATGTTTTCATTGGATTCGTTATTCCAAACCGCACCTTCAGGGTCTTGTAGATATAATAGCATACAAGAGGAACAGCAAGTATTACGCCGATGACCAGAGCTATCTTCAACTTCAGCATGATCACCTCCACGGGAGAGATATAGATGAGCGTTGCGCCTTCAGGGAGGAGGTCTTGCTTCATCTTCTCTAACACGGGATCTAAAAGTTGGAAGGAAACAAAGAAACCCGCAAGCATAACGGCAGTGATAAGTATGAGTTTTTTCTTTATCGCCTCTGTTATATATCCTAACTCCTCAAAAATACCTGCCATCTTCAATTGCCCCTATTATTATGAATGAAGAGATGATAAAAGCTAAAACTGCTGTGAACGCGAAAGAGAAAATGCAGAGGACTGACGATGAAGCTCTAAGTGTAGATGGCCCGATAGGAGATGAGGATATTCCGATATTCGAGCACCTTGTAGAACTACGAAAAAGAGTCATCGTTGTTTTAATCCCCTTCTGCATCGCCACTATGGTCATATATCCCTTTTCAAACATTTCGCTTCGCTACTTATTATTCCATAATCTCTTTCCTGAAGAAATGGCTATGTTTGTTTATAGCCCGATGGAATGGATAAGTGTGCGGCTTTTGTTCTCCTTTTTATTCGCTTTTTCTGTTACGATACCCTTGCTATTATATGAGATTTTCGCTTTCATGCGGCCCGGCTTATATCCTTCAGAGCGCAAATTTTGCCTGATGGTTGTTCTCCCTTCGCTCTGCTGCTACGGAATCGGTGCGGTCTTCGCCTTTTACTTCGTCCTGCCTCTTATCTTCAGCTATCTCATCAACTACTCCGGTGATGTAGCACAGGTTGCACTTTCTGCAAAAAAAATCTTTTCTATCATTCTTTATACTGCGGTGGGATTCGGGCTGATTTTTCAAATCCCATTCGTAATGATCTTAGCGGTAAAGCTGAAGATAGTCACGCATTCATGGCTTAGAGATAAGCGGGTGATAATCTACGGGCTGATACTGGGCATTGCCTTCTTCGTCATCGCGGATCCCACAGGTATTTCAATGATCATGGCGTTGGTGTCAATAGTACTGTTTGAGCTCGGACTGTTGATAACACGATATATCGGGCGTAGCCGTAGATAAGATAAAATAAAATCATGGCAGAACTTTTCGATAAACTTTATATATGCCTGCGTAATATTATAATACATACGTTACAAGAAGTTAAGGTAGGTGGTGCAAAAAGCGATGCTTGGTCCAACTGAGATGATGGTAATAGCAGTAGTGGCAATTGTTTTGTTATTCGGCGCAGCGAAGGTGCCGCAGCTTGCCAAGTCTTTTGGGTCGGCAATGGGGGAGTTCAAGAAAGCGAAACGTGAATCGGAACTGAACCTCAAGAAATTCGAAGATTCCATAACCGGCGACGAAGAAGCAACACCGAAAACGGCGGCAAAAGCGGAGACGAAGCCTGAAGCTGTTGACATAAAAGAAGTAGCCACGTATATGGGCATAGATACCGAGGGGAAAACCGAAGAGGAGTTAAAAGCGGAAGTTCAGGCAAAGATGAAAGCCTCTAAGTAGGAAAAGGAATAGATTAATAGATTGATTAAATAAACTCCTTTGATCGCTCTGTGTTTGTTACGCGGAACGCAATGCAAAAAGGGCTGTTTTAGCAGCTTTGCCACTACCTGCGTGAGCCGGAAATCCGGCTGGTATATATTTAAGCTAAGCAGAGAATACTACCACACAGATAAGGAGATAATACGAAAGAATGACTACTGTAGGTGAAATTGGAAGGGTCATTGTTGTGCCTGCTCACTTACACGCAGGCAACATGGACTTAACCGGCGACCTTGGAAGACTTTACGGCACTGCGGGCTTCACTATTGAGTATCCCCGAACGGTCATAGAAGCCGTCAAATCAGACAAGATTACGGTCAGAGGAGATGA
>JAUXGS010000093.1 GCA_030621945.1 Methanosarcinales archaeon
ACAGCGCTAAAATCAGGCATATTGCACCAATCATTTCTGGTACGTATGTTCCCGGAGACATGAACCCAAAAATAATGCCATATATGCCAACCATTAGCAGAATAACCGCTATTTGTGGATCACTCAGCGTTTCCAATAAAGAAGAACGAACCGTTTTTTGCTTTAGGTATAAAGGAGCATTTTTTGTCGCTAACGTCCTGTTCTCATTCCCTATTTTTACGGTCATGCCGTCAACTGTGTTTAAAAGCTCGTTTTCATTCTCTGCGATGAGGTCAATTATTCCTCGTTCTAATGCGGTATTTTCATTGAGCACATCGTTATCGGTAACGAAGCGTTTGGCTTGCGTTGCGTTTTTCCCTCTCGAAGCAGCGATACTCTCTACATGCCCGGCGAAGAATTTTATGGTCTTATTATCCGCCGCCTTCCTACCTTCCACACCTATCTCAACCGGCATTGCCGCACCGGTTGTCGTTCCAGGTGACATCGCAGCGATATTCCCGGAGATAAGGATAAAAGAGCCCGCAGATGCCGCTATCGCGCCCTTCGGTGCTACATACGTGATAACCGGCACGTCTAAATTCAGCATCGCTTCTGTTATTTTCAGCGTGGAAGCAACGAGTCCGCCAGGCGTATCGAGCTCGATCAATACCGCTTCCGCACCCATTTCCTCAGCTTCTTGTAAGCCTTCTACCACATATATGGCTGTGCCTTCTGTAATTGTGCCTTCTATTCTCAGCACGTAAATCACCTTCTCGTCGTCGTTAACTGCTCCTCCACCCGATGGTGCAAGCAAAGCACCTGCAATAGACAGGAGAAGAAGGATTAGAAAAATCCCACGCAAAAGCTTAGTGTTCATCTGTATCGTATCTGTGAAAGCCCCCATACAATATATATATCGCTACTCTTATGAAAGTTTGCTTAGCACTTTTACTTTCTTTCTTAGTGCAGGTTCTTTCGTGAGAAAGAAAGTGCTACATGAAATCTGATAACGCTTTCTGCTTCTCCTCTGCAGCGGGAAAGAGCGAGTTCACGTCCTTATCTAACAGCTCCAGCCGTTGTCTCGTGTAAGCTGATATGTGGTACTCGTTTGCGATCCGTAACGAGACGCCAAGATACTTTTTTATACTTGCTGCATGCACAGTAGGGAGTATCTTACTACCACACTTCTTGCATATGCCTCCCAACGGTACCCTCCGGTATTTTGCGTTACATTTGCTGCATCTCATCTTCTGTGAACCGAACGCACGGAAGTTCCCTTTTATATCACGAAGGAAATGGTTTTCTATAACGGTTTCCGCGACTTCACACTCATCCACCGCTCGTATCATCCTCGCTAATCGTAGTTGTGCTTCCATTTTCTCTACCATTGTGCCCAGTTGCTTATACAACGAATTCAAAGGACCTGCGGCGATATCGGTGGTCTCATGTGTATAACCAAATCCGTAAGTATCCCTCGGTTTTACTATTTTACTCGATGCCGTCTCTATCTCCACCTCTTTTGGATGCTTACCCGAGCAAGCCGCTTCGTAGAACTCCAGTGGATATTCGCGTGCTGTTGAAACGTTATGAGCTTCTTTGTCCACCTCCTTTGGATTGAGGAACGGAATGAGCACAAGAGGAGCGTCCATCTTGCCGCCCCTTTTCTCAGGTAGGAAGAATAACGAGAAATTAAGCAGCGCATCCAGTAGAAGGAGGACTGAGTCTTCGTCACCGTCACAATTACGGCGTTTTGCAGCATGGAAAAACGGATGCGCATAACAAGCCGAAGCCGTTGTGAATCCGATTATCCGGCTTAATATTCCGGCAGAGGTGTGCGGTGCCAATCCGAGCACGAGTTGCCCGATGAGGTCCTCTTTGCGTGATGCGCCGTAATAGGGCGCTAAGCCGTAGAATTGAGTGAGCAACGAATCCACAAAGTTCGATACCTTCAGTAAATATGATGCAGCGTCAACAGATATAACGATATCTTGCTGCTTGAGTTCTACTATTTGCGTGTCTGTCTGTAACTCCTCGCCGTTTATGTCCTGCGAATATCCTAACTCCCGCGCTTTTTCTACATCCAAGCCTATTTCTCCGGGTTTGAAATGCGTAAGTGGCAAATTCGTAAAGTCGTAGCGTATCGTGCCGTCCTTAAACACGAACACACCATGCTTCGCCCGTAATATCCCCTTGCCGAGGTGCTCAGCCACTTTTTGCTTTGAAATAAGTCCTTTTACGCATTTCACATCCAGTTTATTAGAGTTGGTGTAATCCTCACCCATGCCTTTCATCGTTTTCTGGTAATAACGCTCTAAATCAATGCTCTTTTTCGTATCCCGGTTCTTATCCCGGGTTTTGTTTATACTGTGGTCAACTCGTCCTAAAGCTTGCAGCTCCACCTCTATTACTTTACTCTTTAATGCTTCCTTCAGTGACCGGTTCTTCCCGCCATATTCGCCAAGTGGAAATAGCGAATGAGGAGCGGGCTTCATTCTTCTTTCTTTCGATTTCTCCGGTCTTCCCATCCTCATACCGATTCGTGTCGGTGCTTTATTCCTCGTCTTTATCCGCACCGATTCGTCTCTTTTTAAACCTTCGGTTATTCCTAAACATCGCAACAAAGCACTTGGCTCGTCTATTGCTAAAAAGCCTTTTTTAACTGACGTTTGATGCAAGACAAGCAAATCCTCCAGAATACGCTTTACTCTTCCGTCATTAGGAATAAAGAGAGTTCTTTCGTCTATACTCCCTTCTTTGTAGATACACTCCGCCAAATAGTCCTTGTCCTCTTCAGTTACGTCCTCCCACAGATAGGTATACGCAGGATGGAGTGGCATCGCATAGCGAGACGCGATTTCTATTGCTTCTGCTTGACTTGGTGTTTTCAAACGCCATCTCTCCGCCTCATCCTTTGCGATTACTTCCAATTCCTTTAACCACCATTCATGCGCGTATGCCCCAGGCATTAACCGATGTCCGGTTTCTAAAAAATCGCCATAATCAATGAGTATCTCTCCTAAATCTACTATCTCTGCAACTTTTTCCCCAAACGTATCTAAAGTTTGAGCGTCTAATCTGACGAGTGCGCCATCTTTCAATTTCACCGTCGGGCCCTCAATAGAGTCAACAGGGACAACACAGCCCGCTTTACCCGGTAGTTCTGGCTTTATCTGCGTCCCTGCCGCGGTGAATTCAAGCAAAGACATTGTAACAGGGTTTAATCCGACAGTTTCAAGTCCGGTATTACGTGCACGCCCGTATCGAAGGCTGAACGAACCCTTTGCCGATGGCCGCCCAAATACGGGTCTTCCTGCGATTAAATCCGATAAGAAACTTTTCTTTTTTTTCTCGCCCTTTGATTTGGCCAGCTTTGTTACCCAATCCCATCCTTCGAGTTCGAGTCTATCAACGTGTCGCTTGATCTTCGGTGCCTTCATTGCGACCCCTTCGGTGAGTACAAGCACCATTCCACCCCGTACTTTATCTGTTGCGACCCGCCCGAGGTCTTTATAGCCCCCCACTTCTATATCTTCGGTAGGATCACCGTCAATACAAATGGGGCAACTTCTCACGATCTCCTTTATCTCTTCATCACTCGGCGTGTATTGCAAGCCACTTATCCGCTCATAGACCGAAACTTCCAGAACATACCGTCCTACTTCCTCTTCTCTCGGATGATACGCCGCAAATCCCACTTTCCTCCTTATATAATCTGCAGCTAATACCGAGAGCGCCTGAGCAGTCCCTCCAGCACTTCTTATCGGGCCGGAATAAAATATTTTTATGTACTCGCTTCCGTCATCGTTTCTATCAGACTCAACACGCGCTATTCCTTCTATAGGTGCTGCAACCACACCTTCGGTGAGTATCGCCACACCGGCTCGCACTGCGTTCTCGATAACCTCAAGCCGTTTATACTTACCAAATTTGCCGTCCGCGAAGTCAGAGCCTATTCGTAACGCTATCTCCTCTCTACCCAGCCCCTCGTGCTCTAATTCGCGTATCCTCGTACTCAAGCCTTTTATGCCGATGAGTGCCTCCACGCGTTCTGCAAGGTCTTTCGTGATGTTTATTTCAGGAGCTGGTGCGGGGTCCAACCCCTTTTTTCTCGCCTCTTTCGCTATTTTCAGCTCCTTCGCTAATTTGTCTTTTAACGTTTTGTGGTAGAGCGAAGTAGAAGACATCGTAAGTATGTAATAGCATGAGAAGTTATAAATTTTTCCACGCCTGCTCTTGGTGCGGTTTCATGCGGAAACGAAACCATAAAAAACTGTTATCATCTGTAAGGTACTGCTCTGGTAACGTCCATCAAGGTGTACTTCTTTCCCAGTTCCACCAACTCCACGTTCCTGAAGAACTCTTTGAACATCTCCGGGTGCTCCGTATGCACAGGAAACACCCGATCAGGATTTATCTCTGTGATAATTGCTTTTATTTCAGCGCCAGAAGCATGTCCAGAAGCATGAGCAAAATAATCTTTTATACCAAAATGGTCTAACCAGTTCCTTTTGCGTTCTTCGTCTAATTTCATCTCGTCACTGAACGGTTCACAGGACGATTTTATCCATATGGCCGCTTCTGGCTGGATATCCGTGAGCTGATTTATCTCCCAGAGGCTCATAGAGACCACGTAGTGCTCCGGATTTTGCTGCAACTCGTTGCAGGTTATTGCATTCTCCCGGCTAATAAATGCCCGCTCCCAAGTTGCATAATCCTGCTCGACTAACTTACTATCAATTCCGTCCTTGCTAATTAAACCCCAGCTCTTCTTCGGGACTAATATCTTCACGTCACTAAGAGCGAAAGGAGATAAATCGCCCAAGGCTTCTATAAGGTACGCAAGTTTTAAGGTAACCACAAATTCTCGCTTATTCGCTTTAGCAGCTTCAAAGATAGTATTTACTCTATCCAGATCTCTGATTGGATGCTCAACAAAGACCAAGCCTTTCGCTGTGGCAATCAACTGCGTGAT
>JAUXGS010000009.1 GCA_030621945.1 Methanosarcinales archaeon
GATATTATGCCAATCGCTAACGTAGCCGTTCCAAGTTGCTGTTACATTCCAATCGGTGCTATTCCAGATTCTTACATGTTCTGAATGTCCGCCTGTGCCTGCGCAGGGATATGTGTAAAGTTTACTAACAGTGATGTTACATGAAGGGGTGATTGTGCCGTTGTGCGTGCCGGATATGCTTGGGTATGTTCCCGATCCTGTATCGAAGACCGCCTTTACCGGTGAGCCATCATACCAGTCATAAAGAAACACATCAGTATAAAATTCGGCTACGTCTTTATTTTCGATGATCAGACCTACTTCCCTGTTGTTTCTCGGACTATGCTCGTTCCAATTGATGCTGGAGATCAAAACTTCACTGCGATCAACGATCACACCTTTAGTGTGTGTTTTGTTGAGTCCTATCACTTCGTTATTTATCAACTTTGCCTCAAGATTTAATCCTTCATCTGTGGCAATATCATTGACGTACTCGATCGTCTCCTCATTGCGCTCCTTCCCGTATTTGGAATCCAGTAATATCTTTACTTCGCAACCTCTCCTTGATGCGTTAATCGCTGCTTCTAAGAACGGATTCGGCTTTGGGTCAGCATACGTCCCCCAGTCCTTGTAGATATAAAGCTGCTCGACATAAACGGAATTTTTTGCTCCTTTTATCATCCCGATAATAGATTTCGTTTGCATCAATGCGGTATCAGGAGCTAAGACCGTAGAAATATTAAACTCGCCAGAAATAGTTTTGCTCTCAAACGGATGTGAGTAATTGCCAGTCGGGATTGTGCGATTTGGCACGAAATCAAGAGGAGGGCAGCCATATTTATTCCCGTAGATCGAATCGTTTGCAGTGAAAGGGAAACTGTCCTTGCTTGCAGGCTTCCAGTCTTCAAAGAATACCTCGCTGAAATAATCTGTCACATTTGAATTGTTTATAATAATGCCCCAGCCTCTGTTCCCAAAAGTATTATTGACCGGCACACCAGTATTTTTCCAGTTCTCGGACATTACCATCGTCGTTTCATTGTCTATAAATGCATATTTCGCATGATTGAACGCATATCTGTCATGAATACCTCTGTCTCCGTCGGTTATCATAAACCTGACCTCTCCACCTGCAGTAACGGTTTGGTTTGCAATGTACCTTTCTTCATCGGCAATCCCATTTACGGGGTTGCCTTCAAGCATTATTTTAACGTCAACGCCCCGTTCTAGCGCATCTATTATATGGTCCATCAAATAGAAATTATGAAATTGGTAAACGTTCAAGTAGATTGATTCCTGTGCGTTATCAATTGCATTTCCAATCTCGCTAAAGCTGCTGTCCGGCGAGGTAAATACCGTTACATTCCCTTCAAAGTTGAAAGTTTCATAAGGGAAGTGTGACTGTCCAATGACGTATACCCGATAATCATCCCAATCAGCAGAGGTATTTGTATCTTCATATTGCCCGGTTGTCTCGTTTCTATCCCGTTCTAAGATAGCTCCTTCATTTACGTCTTTCGCTGGAATACCGCTCCATCCAGCACCTGCATATATGGAGTTACCGTAAATCACGACATCTATTATCCCGCCTTCGTTATCTTTCAGGATTACTTCATCACCATCATTATTGAGCCATACAATTCCAATCTTATCCATATCTGGTGTCGGGTCAGAATCCACACCATATTCAAAATCCGCCTCCTGAAGCATCTCTTCATAAAACGCAGTTGCGTTATAAGCGAGGTATCGGCTACTTCCAGCATCTATATTCGCTCCGTCCGGGAACGTAATAACCCCCTCAACGTCTGTTATCCGCCAGCCACCTACGTTGATTGAACTTTCAGTGGGATTGTGTATTCTTATGAATTCACCATCGGTATCCCCCTCCAGATAGGTATCATAATATATTTCGGTAATGATAGGTGCGTGACTCATTGCCGTGGCAGAGCATCCAAAGCACCCAAATGCTATTGTTGCGAATATAACAGCGAATATCAAAACTCTTCTAATATCTCCTTTTCCACTTATCATTTTATCTCACCCCCGAACCTTCAGTTTTGTGGTATCTCGTTCCAAGTCATTCGTTCGTCACAAAAACCGTCTAAAACCCTCGCGTTTCGCTAACTTACTTTTCCCTTTTGTATCTTCCTTTTATACAATATCGCCTTTTTCAACCCCACAATACCTCCTCAGCAGCTTTCTTTACCTCTGCTCTATATTCTTCCGGTGTATAGACGCCTATTTTATATTTTTCCTGAAATACGCGACTGAGCATAGAAACCAGCGATGATACTTCCCGTAAACTCTTGAACTCGTTCCCAATAACCACTTTCGCAGCACTTTCTTCTAACTCCTCTCCTTTTTGCTTTTGAAAATCCAGCAAGACGTATTTTCTATCTACACCCGCTCGCTTGCTTATTTCCTCTTCAACTTCCCTTAACCTTTGTTCTTCACTTAATTCTTCTGCGATGCATTCGGGCAGCTCGTTTATGCTTGTATATACCGCCCGTTTGAACAACCGCCGCTCGTTAATCCGCGTCATCATCTCTTTTGGATAGCCCTTCGCGTTCCTTAATGCAATGTTTATTTCGGAATCGTCGGTTTTCCTTAATGTGGCTGCGTAGTCCTTAGCATCCGTTTCAGATTTTGTTTCGATGACCTTTTCAAGTGCGTTCAAGAACATCAACTGCGCTATCCGACCTGTGTGATGGTTATAAACCGTGGGGTGCATCAAGAATCGCGAAAAGAGCAGATATTCGGCAGGTAGTACTCCCTTCTCAGTTATAACCAGTTCTTCTTTGAAGAAATCCAGCCCTTGAATAAGCCTTACGTTGTCCACAACGCCGTATGCCACGCCGGTATAATATGAATCCCGGACTAAATAATCCATCTTGTCCACGTCTATCTCGCCGTATAAAATCTTTGAAAGATCCCGCACAGTTCGATTTTCAGCCTGTTCCCCTTTTATGTAGCCCAGTATCTTTCGCTTGTCCAAGCGATATTCTTCTACGACTTCCGTAATACTCGGTGCGAATGATTCGGCGTCTTTCTTCTTCTCCTGCTCGTCTTCATCCGTAAAAAGCACGTATTCAATGTCTTCATGGCTTCTCCTCGTGAATTTTTGTATCAGTGGCTCTGTCACGTGCGAATAAGGACCATGTCCGACGTCATGGATCAACGAAGCGACAAGAAGCTCTTTCTCTTCCTCTTTCTCTACTTCGAGTTGGTCAAGCAGAACGTTCATCAGATGGTACGTTCCGAGTGAATGCTCAAACCGCGTATGATTCGCGCCGGGATAAACTAAATACGAGAAGCCGAGTTGTCTTATCCTCCTCAGCCGCTGCATCTCCACGGTGTCTACTATCGATCTGGCAAGCTCGTCTAATTCTATGTATCCGTGCAGAGGATCTCTTATTACCTTACGCATCAACCTTTCTTTATGTACTAAATTTTAATCAAATAAAAGTTTATCGCTGTTCTAACCCTTCCATGATACTCTTCACTTTTTCTGCAACTTCCACTGCTGTATTGCCAAAAATTCTCACCATTGGTTCCTTCCCCATCGCACCGAGATCGAAGATTACATCAGGGACAAACTCACCGCTCGCTTCTCGTACACCCCACTCCATGGTTTTCACGTCTGCCGGTTCTTTAGCACGTTCAAATGAGGAAATTTGCATTCCCAACTTTTTGCAAGCCTCGACGATCTCCGAGGAGTATTTCACGTTCATAGCGCTTCTGCGCTCTTTATCCTGTTCCATCATCACCAATATCAGCCGTGCAACATGGCTACTGACGCCGAAATCCACACAACCGACATTTACACCCTCTTTCGTAGGAACTATTCTGCCATTCACCGCCGCAACGTCTTTCTCGCTTGCTGCACCCGCTATTGCCATACCTATGTTCGTGCCAACCTCAGGAATGATAGTTTCAAAACCTTCTATTTTTGCCAGCATTCTGACAGCTTCCTTTACGTTTTCTAAGGTCCAATATCTGTCAGCGTCTTTCCGTAATCCCTGCACCTGGTCTACCACGATCATGGAGGACACTTCCTCGCCACCTGCTATAGCGCCATACACGATTTTTTTTGCCGCTGCTGCGGCCTCTCGTAACTTGTTACCCTTTGCCAATTCAGCAGCCAAAGCCGCGGAAAAGGAACACCCAGCACCGTGCACTATCCGCTCCGTTTTTACGATGGGAGAGCTTATTTCCACGAATCCACCGCCATTGTAAAGCAAATCAGTTGCTTTCCCGGCTGCTATTTCATGCTCGAGATGTCCGCCTTTTATAATTACTGCCGCTGCACCCAGTTTGTGTATTTTACGGGCGGCGTCTTTTGCATCCGCTGTATCCCGTATCTCCATCCCGGAAATAAAGCTTGCTTCTGGAACATTTGGCGTTACAACCGTGCACAGAGGTAAAAGCTGCTCGATGAGTATACTCAATGCATTTTCTTCGAGTAAAACGCCTCCTGAGCCCGCTTTCATCACGGGGTCTAAAACAAAAGGGATTTTGTATCGCCTGAGCGCCTTCGTTACTACATCTATCATTGCCGCGGAATATAACATGCCGGTTTTTGCATAATCCACCGCAAGGCCGTTATCTCCCATAATCGCTGCTATCTGAGCATCCACGAGTTCCACTGGCACTTCATGCACCTCGTGCACGCCATACGAGTTTTGAGCGGTGATGGCGGTAAGCACCGATGTGCCATAAACGCCCAGTGCAGCAAACGTTTTTATATCTGCCTGTATCCCTGCGCCACCACTGCAATCCGAGCCCCCGATAGTCATTACCCTTCTTGCTCTCATCGTTCACTATTAATTATCTATATTCATAGGGTGGCGGTCATACAATTCTCGATTGCATCAATCAGTCTTCTCGTAGTAAACGACTTTTCTATGAAATCAACTACCTGTTTCCCAGCGAGCAAGCCTCTTTCCTCAGCTTCTGGCAGATGAATGGCGCTTAGTAATATAATTTTCACCTCTGATAATCTACTGTCCCCTTCTATCGCACTTAAGATCTCCCGGGTTGCCAATCCCGGCATCATTATATCCAGTAGAATCACATCAGGCACTTCCTCTTTTAATTCTTCTAAACACTCTTGCCCATCTTTTGCCTTGATTGTTCGATAGTTATTTCCTTCTAAAATTCGTGCAATCATGTTCAACACACCGGGTTCATCGTCCACAATCATTACAGTTTTTGCCTTGCTCGTCATTGTTCCCATTTTTTATTAATTTTATCAGGCTCTGCAACAGCTACAAATTGGAGTGGTCCTTTTTTGCCTATTATTAGCGAAGCCCATAATTGCGCTTTGAATTCCGAGCCATCTTTTCCCACTCCGATTAATTCCCCTTCCCAGTTTCCTCTCTCCTTCACAGCAGTTAGAATATCTTCAGTTCCTTCTTCTCCCTCTCCGTGTTCCCAAAATTCTGTGCAGGGGTGCCCTAACACGTCCTTCTCTCTATCATAGCCCCACATCTTCAAGAATGCGGGATTTACGTATGTTAGTTTACATTCCATGTCTGCCATAAGAACAGGACTACGAGAAAGTTCAATTGCATTTACCTTGAGTCTTAACTCCTCCTCGAGCTTAATTTTTGCAATACCGCCAGCAATCCCTTCTGAGACCCCTTCAATCAAACTTCTATCCTCTCCGGATAGCGTTCTTCCAGACCTCATAAGAATAAGGAGTATACCATGAAGCTCACCTTTGGTCTTTAGTGGAACCGCGCACATCTCTTCGAGATCATATTCCTTAGCTAAGCCATGTGCATACATGGCAAGCTCATTCCCTTTCATGTCCTCCCACTTTTCTTTGAACTCGAAAAAGACTGGCTCTCTGCAATTGATTGCCGCTGTTGCAACACCTTCTTTCCACTCTTCAATCTCCCGGTGCCGATTATTTCCTAAATCCCCCCCCGGGGGATAACCCCCCTGTGCTAACCCCGAAAAGGCATTATTCTCTGGATTGTATATCAATATATCCCCCATATCGTAACCGATCACCTCACGCAGGTCTTCGAGAATACTCGAACATAGTTGGTCAATCGTATATGAACGATTAACTGACTCTCCAAGAAGCCTATGCAGTTCAGAAAGATGTTTAATTCTCTCTTCCCTTCTGACTTTTTCTGAAGCATCTTCAATAATTGCGATAATAGAGAAAGAGCCATCAGGGTTTCTCATTTTTCTTGCTTTAATATTTAAAACTCTTCCTTCCCTATCTTTTGCCCTGCTCTCAATTTCTTCTGACTTCCCTTCAATAATCGCTCCTATTTTACCCTGGTTATAACCTTCGCGGGGTCTATCAAAGAAGGCATGATAATATTTCTGCCCGATGCAGTCCCCATAAAGGGCAATCAAATACCTATTCATGAAGAGGACAGTGTAATCAAAGTCAAGAACCAGAACGCCCTCAGGTATATCAGACAAGATGTGAGAGAGAATCTTCTCGGTATATGTCTTTTCCTTGTCGCTCAATCTAAAGATAGACTGCAAAGGCGCTC
Organism: Methanosarcinales archaeon; assembly: GCA_030621945.1. GTDB lineage: Archaea > Halobacteriota > Syntropharchaeia > Alkanophagales > Methanospirareceae > JACGMN01. Next base: position 6,498 of record JAUXGS010000009.1, read on the forward strand.
TGCTCACGAACCATACCCTTGCTCTTCCTATTTGCTTGTATGTGAGACGCCCGTCAGCTCTCAAGCGATTCAAGTATTTGGATAGCGTATGCCTTTCCAGGTGTACGATTTTTGAAAGTTCGTCAATCGTTGCACCGGTCTCACCCATGTTCTGTATAGCTCGGATTATCCTATTAGATGTTACCTCTTCCGCGGTCATTAGATGAGAGTTTGAAACGTGGGTATATAAGCCTTTCCATTTATGGCTACCATTCACGGTAAAAACGGAAATCTTTTTATATCTACAATCAAAATTATTATCGTCGGTAACCGTAAAAGGTTACCGAGAAGGCGCACTTTGAAGCGGATAAGGCGAAAAAAAAGCAATGTCTAAGAACAGAGATATAGATATAATGGGCACCGTGCGGAGGCTAATAGCAAGGGAGGGGTTGATGCTTGGAAGAAGGGCGCTAAAAATTAAAAAGTGGGGGCGAAAAATGAAAAGTAGAAATAAGAAAGTGATGGTTCTTGCGGCGATAACGCTGATTTTTATTCTAATGACAATCGTGCCGACTATAGGAGCAGCACAGATAGATAAAGTCGCTTTAAACGAGATACAGCAAGCAATAGAAGCGAAAGGTGCTGATTGGACTGCGGGTGAAACATCCGTTTCTGGGCTCTCTGTAGAGGAGCAAAAGATGCTTTGTGGTGCAAAGATCGGTCCAATTCCAGAGGATGCCGTGGTATTAAGCCCACCAAACGTTTCTTCCGTACCCGCCACATTTGACTGGCGAAACAAAGACGGGCAGAATTGGGTGACACCTGTGGAGAGTCAAGGATCTTGCGGAAGCTGTTGGATATTCGGTGCAACCGCAGCGTTCGAAACGCAGATTAATATTGACGCAAATGATTCTACAATAGATTTTGACGCATCAGAGCAATATATTCTGTCGTGCTATAGTGGAGGATGGGGTTGTGGCGGTGGCGATCCCGCGGATACCCTGGAATTCATCAAGGATAATGGTGTCCCGGATGATGCGTGTCTTCCGTATCAGGCAAATGATGGCATTTCGTGCTCTGCAGCCTGTTCTGATTGGCAATACCGGGCATGGACACTTGGAGAAATCGGTGTTCCGGCATCCCATACGACCGAATCCTACAAATCATATCTCCAAACCTACGGGCCAATGGTTGTCGTGCTCAATGCAGGGAATGACTTTCTCTATTATACTGGTGGAATATACGAGCCCGTATGGACAACTGAAGAATTTGGAGAGGCAAACCACTGTGTGATGCTCGTCGGATACGATGACAATTATGGCACCGGATGTTGGATAATCAAGAACAGCTGGGGTACGGGTTGGGGAGAAAGTGGTTATGGAAAGGTCGCGTATGGTGACCTCGAACAATACAACTACTCCTTTTGGGTGCTGGATACATCGGGACCTGAACCCGAGCCAGAGCCACAGACAATTGCTAATCTTAACGACACCGTAGAAGATGTTGGATGGAGTGAAGCATACTGGGATGAAGGTGGTTTGTGGCACGTAACCGAAAGACGCTCTCAGAGCGCAACGCACAGCTGGTGGTATGGGCAGGAATCAACCGGTAATTACGACACCGGAGGTGCGAACTCCGGGAGTTTAGTATCTCAAGAAATAGATCTCACGGATGCAACGGCCGCAACACTCACGTACTGGACGTACTGGTCAACCGAATCGAGCAGCAGCTACGACCTGAAGCGGGTGGAAGTATCGGTAAATGGTGGATCGTGGACACTATTAGAGCAGCTACCCGGAGGTACAGGGTCAGGAACCAGAACAATAGCTCTTCCGGTTGGCAATCATATTAAGATACGGTTCTACTTCAATACGAAAGATAAATTATATAACAACTACGAAGGCTGGTTCATTGATGATATAACCGTGGAAATGGAACTTCCAACGGCACCGGACCTTACCATTACGGGTAAATCTGAGGAGAATGTTGACGGGGGCTTCAACGTGACCTACACCGTAAGGAACAGCGGTGATGGCGACGCAGGTGCAAGCACCACGGCCATCTCAGTCGATGGAGCGGCCGTCTACGAGGATTCTGTACCGGCATTGGCTGTGAATGCAAGCTACACCAACACCGGTGGGCCTTTCGACTGCCCATGCGAGACGACGGTTACAGTCTTGGTCTGTGCCGACACTGACAATACGGTCACAGAGGGTAACGAGACGAACAACTGCATGGAGAACGAGTGGGCTTGTCCACCTTGCATTAATCCTGACCTTACAATCATCGAGCTGTCGGAGACGATAGTTGGAGGAGGTGACTTCACCGTGACTTATACCGTAGCGAACACCGGTAATGGCGCTGCAGGTGCAAGTACCACAGCCATCTCCATCAATGACGAGACGGTCTACGAGGATCCTGTACTGGCATTGGCTGTGGATGCGAACTACACCAGCACCGTTGGTCCTTTCGATTGTATATGTGGAGAGACACTTACGGTTTCTGTCTGCGCCGACACTAACAATTCGGTTGCCGAGAGCAATGAGACGAACAACTGCATGGAGAAAAACAAGGAATGTCCCGGAGCTGAGGTACTGTATGTCAATGAGACGGGCTGGTGGCGAGAAGGAGGAGCAATCAATCAGAGTGGTACGCCGATACAGGCTGCGATAGATAATGCACAGGGTCTTTGCGGCATAACAATCTATGTTGCAGCAGGTACGTACCACGAACAGGTAACGATTGAGGATAAGTCCTTGGCACTCATCGGTGCGGGTGATGGTGCGGACCCTGCTTCGAGTTCCATCATTAAGCCAACAACACTGTCAAAAAGTCCAATTCGGGCTACACCAGATTCTAATACTTACTGCGATTACATCCTTGCGGCATATACAACCGAGTATCTCGGAACGCAAGAGAAAGTCAAGGTTACCGGTTTCAGGCTTGATGCTAACGGTCTCAACAGTGATGGCGGAACGCGGTATGTAGGTGTGTTCATGCGAGACATCGCAGGAACTGAACTCGGTGATGCGGGTCTGGTTAATTGTACCGCAACGAACTTTGGCACGGCGGGCGGGAACTATGGAATGTACCTGCTTGGAAACTGCAAATTAGCTATTGAGGGGAACACCTTTTCGGGATACACGGGAGATGGTATCGCCAGTTATTCACATGATGCGGTAGTGATTTCCAATAACGTTGTTACAGGTCCAGGAGAAGCATCGGGCAAGGTTGGGAGCGGAATAGTCACAGCAGCGTACGATGCTCCCTGCACAATATCAGGAAACATGATTTCAAGCCACAGCTCCGCGGGGATACTCGTGGATAACAAGCCAGCCAACACCGTTACGATAACGGGCAATAATGAGATCAGTGACTGCGAAAATGGAATAGAAGTTAATAATTCTGTGTATGTTACCATTGACAGCAACTCAATTACCAGTTGCAATTCCGGCATGCGTTTTTATAATAGCGCGCATCATCTGGCTATTACCAACAACACCTTCATGGGCAATGATAAAGCAATCTCTGTTGAGGACCATCTGAATCAGACGACAGACGTAGAAGTTCATGACAACCGTATTGCGGGCAACGTAATGGGTATTGATAATGACTGTGTGACTGAAGTAAATGCCACTTACAACTGGTGGGGCGATTGCAGCGGACCGTATCATGAGGTGAGCAATCCCACAGGAGCAGGTAATAACGTAAGTGCTAACGTAAGCTCTATGCCGTGGTATGGTATGAAACGCGTCTACTTTGTCCCGCAAGACAGCAATGAAACCTTTGGGCTCGATGTACCGGTTGAAATATGGGTAGAGCATGTGGTATGGGAGGATGCATGTGAATTCAAGAGCGGTCAGATAAACCTGACGTACGATTCAGGGTGTGCAAACGTAACGGATTATACGGGCAATACGGCGATTTTCTCCACAAGCGGCTGGACTCATGGCGATGGAAGAGACTGGATAACGTTCATGACCACAGAGTCATCACTAAACACAGGGCTCTACCATATCGGAACGCTTACGATACGTGGCGAGAGTGAAGATGCTGAATGCACCACAGCATTAAACTTCGCTGAGCCAAGTGCGTTGTTCGATCATGCTGGCGTTGAAGTTCCTGCTGTCTGGATAAATGGTTCCTTCGGCTGCACAGGAATATGCGGTGATGTGAACGCGAATGGTGCGATAAATATGGGCGACGTCGGGGCGTTACATAACTATGTGCAATCTGGCAATCAAATGTACATCAGCAATGTATGGGGTGCGGACGTGAACTGCGGTGGAGGCGTAAACATGGGTGATGTCGGATTGTTACACAACTACGTGCAGTACGGCTCACTACAACTGAACTGCTGCTCTTCATAACCAACCAAGCCAAAAGAATGCTAAGCTAAGGACTAAAAAATATGGGAGAAGGATGGGCGGGATTTTGATAGCCTATCCATCTTTTATTTTATTTCAAAACGGGGAGGATGTAAAAGAAGATGAATAAGGTTATTTTCAGTATGGGTGTAGTGGCATTTGGGCTGTTCGCACTTGCAATGCCTGTAACAGCAGTACATGAGGTATATCTCCTGCCACAGCACTGCAATGCAACATATGGTGACGAACTAAAAGTTGAGATATGGGTTAATGCAACCGATTTCAAGAGCGGTGAGATAAACATGACGTACGATTCAGGGTGTGTAAACGTAACGAATTACGCAGGAAATGTTACAAATTTTCCGTTGAGTGGGTGGTCACATTACGATGGTAGCGAGTGGATAACGTTTATGACGATACAGTCGGCATTGACCGGGAATTATCAGATAGGAATGCTTACCATCCAATGTGTCAATGAGGACGCTTGTGGGACTCGATTATGCTTCGCAGGGGCAAGCATGTTGTATGATCCGCAGGGCGATGAACTTCCAACGAATTGGATAGATGGGACATTTGACTGCAATCCACAAGCAGACGAAAACACGCATGACGGGGATGGTACACAGGCGGACGATACCACTATTAGTTCTGACGAAAACGAAACAGAAGCCCCCACCCTAAATGAGACCTCAGTAAACCACACTGAGTCAACACAAACCCCACCAGATACCAGTCAAGAATCAGATACAAGTTCTGCAGCGGCAGAACCAGAACCCACATCGTTCGTTCAAACCCCTTCAAGCAGTAGCACACAGGAGCAGGACAGCGGGCTCTCCAAACTCGCGTTGGCGCTCACCGCGCTCGTTGTAGCGGGTGTAATCTTGGGCATATTGGGGATAAGGCGTTACAGGAAGTGAGATAGATAGGTAGATAGATAAGACTTGCAAAAATGTGAGTTGCCCCCTAAACAAAATTATAACAACAAGGAAAAAGTGGTGGAATAATAAGAAGGAAGGAGAATACTATGAAGAGGGTAATACCGTTTGGGACATTAGCATTTATAGCTCTTCTGTTATGCGGGGCATTCACAGTAGTACAGGCGCAGAATGAGGTTTACCTGCTCTCTCAAGATAGCAGTGCACAAGCTGGGGATACGGCAGAAGTTGAGATATGGGTAAATGCAACCGATTTCAAGAGCGGTGCGATAAACCTAACGTACGATTCAGGGTGTGCAAACGTAACGAATTATGTATGGAATGCTACAAACTTCCCAATTAGCGGGTGGACACATTACGATGGAAGAGAAAAGATAACGTTTGCAGCATTACAGTTGACATCGACCGGGAATTATCAGATAGGAACGCTCACCATCCAATGTGTCAACGAGGACGCTTGTGGGACTCGATTGATTTTCGCTGAGCCAAGCACGTTGTATGATCCGGAGGGCGATGCACTTCCAACGAATTGGATAGATGGGACGTTCACGTGTACAAGCAACGATGATATCATTGATACAGGCCCAGGAACATATCCAAGCATCTCTGGAATACACAACGGGACGATAACACCGAATCAAACGATTACTGTTTATAAAATGTACACATATCCCTGCGCAGGCACAGGCGGACATTCAGAACATGTAAGAATCTGGAATAGCACCGATTGGAATGTAACAGCAACTTGGAACGGCTACGTTAGCGATTGGCATAATATC
>JAUXGS010000024.1 GCA_030621945.1 Methanosarcinales archaeon
AGAAAAGCGTTAACGGGAAAGAAAACTAAAGGGAAGTTCCAATTAAACAGCACGGACGGTAAACGGAAAAGCAATGGACTTATTAGAGAACGAAGTTGAGTTGGTGACCGAATTATGTGAGCGGCTAAAACGAGAGAAAGAGAAGACAAAGTCGAAGACAGCGAGTTTGAAGATACTGGACATCGGCTGCGGCACGGGCAAACTTGCGGTGTATTTAAGCGAGGAGACGGGATGTGCTGTAACCGGGATTGATCCGGTGCGAGCGACCGTGGAAAAAGCACGAATGAAGTCTCCCTCCGTTACATTTGAGGTCCAATCTGCGGAGGAACTGACTTTTGCGAATGATACATTCGATTTCGCCGTTTCGCTCAAAGCGCTGCATGAACTCCCCAATCCGCGAGAAGCTTTGAGGGAGGTGAGACGTGTGCTGAAAGAGAGAGGGAAGATTTTTATTGTTGACTGGGTAGGTAGTGTCGCGCAAACAAGCAGTCACGCGCATGCGAAGAAGTATTTCAGTCCAGAGCGGCTAAAAGAAGCGCTTTCGGAAACAGGTTTTGTCAATCTGAGCATCAAACCCAATAAGGAGGGGGAATTGATGTTAGTCGAAGGGGAGAAGATGAGCGCATAGTGCCGAATGCAAAATCTATAAAGATCCGCGATTCCAAACATATCCCAGTCCACCGGAAATCATTTGCGTGACTTTTTTTATATCCTCTCCTTGTTTTCTCACCTCTTTCAGCGTTTTTTCGTATAATTCATCGCTTAAAATGCGGGGTCTTTCCCGTGCGACATAAGACGTAAGCATGAGATCCAGAGCTCTCTCCTCTGCTACCGACATATTCCGAATTTTCTTGCTCTTTGTAAACAGGGTATTATCTTCTTTCCCTTTTATTACCTCTTCCGCTAATTCTGTGCCTGGTATAGGCTCTGCGATGCTTATAAAACAATCATCAAGCCAGAGGTCTTCTACCAACTCCTTTGTCGCTTCGTAATCCTCTTCACTTTCCCCCGGATAACCGACGATAAAAGAACCTGCAACTTTCACTCCCTTCTGCTTCGCTGCTTCCCGCGCTTCTATTATATCTTCTACCTGTATCCCTTTCCGCATGCGTTTTAACATCCTATCGCTTCCGGATTCCATCCCCAAAAAGACCCAGCCAATCGTGTATTCCAGTATTGCATCTAATACCTCATCATTTACGGTATCCACCCTTATATCGGGGGCAGAGAGATTATTTTTGCCTATCACGGAGCTTACCGTCTCCAACAAATCCCTGAATTTGTAGTAAAGTGAAGATGTCCCCCCGCTAATCGCTATTTTCTTCACGCCGGCTCTCTTAAATTCTTTCACTTCTTCCACGATGTTATCAATACTTCTGCTTCGTATTCCACGACCGAAGAATTCAGAAACCTGGCAGAAGGAGCAATTAAATTTGCAGCCCCGGTGTGTCTCTATATACACATTCGCGCCCCTTATATCCTGTTCACGTATATCCTTCGGGATCTTTGGTAAAGTTCTGTGCTCGATGTCAGGGGGTTGCTTTGGCGGATTTATTACTATTTCCCCGTTTCCCTTGTATGCAATTCCGTCTATTTCCTCTATCTCGTACCCTCTCTTCATCCTCTCTACCGGTATCTCCCCTTCGCCTATAACAACCGCATCACAATCCAAATACCTGAAAACAAATTCCGGGCATTGCGAAACAGGACCCCCAACCACAATCATCCCTCCGTCCTTACATTTCCTCTTCAATTCCTTCATAGTATCTCTGATTTCAAGCAGATGCAAAGTGGAGCTGAGGCTTAAGAAGATATAATCAAATCGGCCATCAAAATTCAAACTCTTTGAGAGCGTTACATCAATATCATCTCCCGGGTAGCGTTCAAGAATTCCCGCTATCACGGCTGCTCCATAGGTGTAAATTCCTGGAGATATTACAATTACTCTTTTTCTCATGCTCTCAATTTTAATTCTTTACATTACTATAAATCTTGGATGCGTGTTAGGTTTACTTTGCTTTGCCCCTCTTGGTGCTTGATTGGTGGGATTATAGACGGAATTGTCGGGGACTTACCTGAAGCTGCATCACTTAAAGAATGAGGACCACGTTACTCATACTTCTTGCTATAATATTCGTATTTAATGTGAAAAAAGTTAAATTAATGTTAAACGTAACGTCTTCTAATATATCATTTTTGGACGGCTGCGATAAAGCGAAAAGCTTATAAATAGATGTGACGTTATCCTATAGTACTTACCCTACATGGGTAATAAAAATGGGAGGATAAAGAAGTTATGGCTAAGATAGAGGATAAAGTAGACTTATACGACGATAGAGGCAACAAACTATTGGGCGACGTACCGCTAACTGCGATTAGTCCGGTGAGAAATCCGGCGATAAGGAAGATCACCGGTATGGTGTCTCGGTTAGCAGCGGTTGACTTAGCGGGACTGGAGAAGAAGCTATCCGCTGGCGCAATCGCGGGAAAGCAGATGGTCATTCGCGGAAAGAAACTTGACGTAGACATCGTGGGAAATTCGGAATCGATCGCGAGCCAGGTGAAAGAGATGATCCAGGTCGAAGAAGGTGACGAGACCCGAGCAGAAATAATCGGTGGTGGAAAGCGGCTATTGGTAGAAGTGCCAAGGGCAAGAATCCTTGCGGACTACTCGGCTGCCAAGACAAATGTCTGTGCGGCTGTGACGCAGGCGCTTATTGACACCTTTGATATAAGCATGTGGGATGCGTACATTGTGAAATCCGCAGTATGGGGAATGTACCCGCAGGATCCGGCAATGACCGGCTGTGTCGTAGCGACATTGGTGGATGTGCCGATAAGTAATGAGGGACCAGGGTTTGCCCTGAGGAATATCCCGGTGAACCACCTTGCAGCAACGGTACGGAAGAGAGCGATGCCCGGAGCATGCTTGTCCATGATACTGGAAGAGGCAGCGTGCTATGAGATGGGCGATGCAGTTGGACCTTTTGAGCGTGGTCATCTCTTAGACTTTGCGTACGAGGGACTGAATGCGAACAACATGCTTTATACCCTGGTAAAGGAGAATGGACAAGACGGAACGCTTGCTAATGTCGTCTATGATCTGGCGGAGAAGGCGAAAGCGGATGGCGTGGCAAAGCCGAAGGTGAAGCTCGAATCGGGTTATACGGTCTATAGCACGGACGATTTGCAACTGTGGAATGCTTATGCTGCAGCGGGAATGCTTGCTGCGGTGATGGTGAATTGCGCTGCAATGCGTGCTGGACAGCCGGTGCCGTCAAGCATCATGTATTTCAATGAGATGCTGGAGCAGGAGACCGGACTTCCGGGCGTGGACTATGGGAAGGCGCAGGGATCATCAGTATCGAGTTCGTTCTTCTCGCACTCCATATATGGGGGCGGCGGACCGGGAGTATTCCATGGGAACCACATCGTTACGAGGCATGCAAAGGGGCAGTTCATACCGTGCTTCTGCGCTGCGATGTGCATAGACGCAGACACGCAGTATTTCGCTCCGTCAAGGACGTCAGGCCTGTATGGAGAAGTGCTGGGTACGATACCGGAGTTTGCAGAGCCAATGAAAGCAGTCGCGGAAGGCGCAAAGGAGATAATGTAAAGGAGGAAAGAAAAAATGCCACAATTTACACCTGGAAGTAGTTTTATAGCGGACAACCGCAGAAAGTTCATGGATCCTACCAAGAAGTTAGAGAAGTTGCGGGACATAGCAGAGGAAGACGTGGTGAGACTGCTTGCACACCGCGCACCTGGAGAAGCTTACAAGAGTATTCATCCGCCAATAGAGGAGCTGGAAGAGCCGGACTGCTCTGTTCGTGAGATGGTGAAGCCCACGCCAGGAGCAGCGGCAGGCGACAGGATACGATACGTGCAGTTCACCGATTCGATGCTCTTCTCGCCTGCAACACCGAGAATCAGACCGATGATGTGGTTCAACAGATATAGAGGGGTGGACCCCGGTGTGTTATCAGGGAGAACGATTGTAGAAGCGCGAGAAAGAGACGTTGAGGCTATAGCAAAAGAGTACATGGACAACGAGACGTATGATACCGCGAGGACCGGCCTGAGAGGAAGGACTGTTCACGGTCATTCCGTTCGATTGGATCAGGATGGACTAATGTTCGATGCGCTGAGGAGATGGGCACGTGACCCGAACGGCGACGTAAAATACGTGAAGGACATGGTTGGCGGTGCAATGGACAAGGAAGTGGTATTAGGAAAGCCGCTATCTGAGGATGAATTACTGAAGAGAACCACGATGTTCAGAAATGCTCAGGGTGGTGCCTGGATGGAAACAGACGATCCTGAAGTGGCTGATGTCGTAGCAGAGATACACTGGAACAGAACCTGGGGCGGATTCCAGCCATTCATAAAGAGAGACCAGATAAAAGGGAATAAGGACGTAGGCGTAAAGGGGATGAAGCTATATACTCCAAGAGGAGGAGTGGAGTAAACAAGGAGGAATAAAAAATGCCATATGGAGATATACAACATAACTTTTTGAAAGCAATGTCTGATAAGTTCGCCGAGAAGCCCGAGGGCACCAAGACGCAGTTCTATGTGTACGGTGCACCAGGTTTGCCTGGAGGGTTTGGGCAGAAAGGCGCATTCAGGAAGAGAGAGTTCCTGGAGGACGCGAAGAAAATCGTAGCAAACAGAACTAATGAAACGCCAGCATATAACCCTGACGTGGGAATGCCGCAAGGGCAGCGATTCTTGATGCCTTACATGCTGAACCATACGGATATTATGTGTTACATGGACGACCTGCACTGAATAAACAATGCAGCGATGCAGCAGTGCCATGATGACATGAGGAGAACCATTATCCTCGGAATGGATGACGCACATGCGATTCTGGAGACGAGGTTGGGTAAGGAAGTTACTCCCGATACCATAAGCAATTACCTGGAAGTGGTAAACCACGCCTTACCGGGCGGTGCAACCATTCAGGAGCACATGGTGGAGACCAAGCCAGCATTAGTGTCGGACTCTTACTCAAAGGTATTTACCGGAGATGACGACCTTGCGGATGCTCTGGACAGAAGGTTCGTATTAGACATCAACAAGGAGTTCCCAGCAGGCTGGGCGAAGCCGGGAGAGCAGGCAGAGCAGTTGAAAGGAGCGATCGGCAAGAAGTTATGGAGCTTAATGAGGATGCCCACGATCGTCGGCAGGCAGTCAGATGGTGGAACGATGTACCGATGGGTCGGCATGCAGGTCGGGATGTCGTTCATCAACGCATACAAAATGTGTGCTGGTGAATCGGCAACCGGTGAGTTCGCATTCATGGCGAAGCATGCGTCTGTCGTTCAGATGTCGAACTACATGCCGGTAAGGAGAGCGAGAGCGCCCAACGAGCCAGGCGGAATGCCACTGGGTGTCAATGCTGACATGACCAGGTCGCCCGCACTGTTCCCGAATGATCCGGTAAGGGCAGAGTTAGAGAGTATCGCAGTTGCCGCTCTACTTTACGACCAGTTGTGGTTCGGAACCTACATGTCTGGTGGTGTTGGATTCACGCAATACGCATCGGCTACTTACACGGACAACATCTTAGAGGACTTCTGCTATAAGGGCGAAGAGATTGCAATAGATATGTTCGGGGAGCATTGTGCGGCAGAGCCCAACATGGAGAATATAGAAAAACTGGTACGATCCGAGAGCGATTACTGCCTGACGCAATACGAGGCGTATCCAACCGTTGCGGAGACACACTTCGGTGGGTCAGCGAGAGCATGCTGCCAGTCAGCAGGTTGTGGAACTGCGGTTGCGTGTGGTACTGGAAACGCACAGTGTGCGCTGAACGGCTGGGGACTTGCGCAGTTGCTGCACTACAGTAGTTTAGGCAGGTTAGGATTCTACGGCTATGACCTGCAAGACCAGTGCACGTCTTCGACCTCGTACGCATACCGAAGCGATGAGAACATACCATTCGAGATGCGAGGCGTGAACTATCCGAACTTTGCCATGAATGTCGGGCACCAGAGTGCATACGCCGGATTGGTTGCAGGTGCGCATGAGGCCAGCAAAGATGCGTGGGTGCTGTCACCGCTGATCAAGGTGGCGTTCGCGGATAGAGACCTGCCGTTCGACTGGGGCTATGTGACCAGAGAGTTCGGAAGAGGTGCGCTGCGTGAGTTCAAGGCGATGGGTGACAGAGATCTCATCATGCCTTAGTTAGCTAAGAAACAAAACAGACAAACAAAACCGAAATAAAAATACAAAACGGTAAAAAGGTAGATGGGGATTTTTTTCCCCCTCCCTTTATTTTTTCTAAGCGGGTTACTATTTTTGATTACTTTATTTAATGCTTTTTGCTTCAAGGCTACATGCAAGATCGTATTGAAGAGCAAAAGACAGAGAGAGCTACAACTCTCAGCCAGAACTAAAAAACTGAATTAGCTTGACTTTGTCACATTTCAAATTTACCGCGGAGAACACTGAGTCCACAGATAAAATTCACGTTCCGATTGTTACCTTGAAAAAGGAGACTAAACCACTCTCAACTCTTCTACTTTCGTCACCTTGCCATCCTGCATGTGTGCTACCCGGTCGCAGATATCGTAAGCGAAATCAAGGTCGTGGGAGACAATCAAGAAGGTCATGCCTAAATTCTCACGCACTGCACGTATCGAATCTGCAACGAACTTCTTTGTTATCGGGTCCATGGTTCCGGTTGGCTCGTCGAGAATGGCAATTGCCGGCTCCTTCATCAAGATCTGAGCGAGCGCGATACGCTGCCGTTCTCCAACGCTCAGTTCAGCATGCGTTTTTTTGAGTATCTCCTCTACCTCATCTTCGCTAAACCCGACACCCTGCAACATGAATTTCGCTTTCATGCTCCCCAGCTCCATGGGCAACTGCAAGCCGAGGCAGGAGGTAAGATTCTCCAAGATCGTCTTCTCGGGATATAACGAGAACTCCTGGTGTAACATAGCCACCCGTGTTGCCGTTTGCTCTCCGGTGCCTTCCGTCTTGGTCGCCCAGGACAACCACACGCCGGTCTCTGCTACCCGTCCTACCTCTATCCACCGATCTCCGACTCGTATCTTAACAGAACCATCAGTTAAAGGATCTACCTGGCATATAATGCGTGATAAAGTCGTCTTTCCCGCTCCACTCACTCCTATGAGCCCGAATATCTCGTTCTCATAGATCGTAAGCGAGACATCGTCTACCGCCTTTACCATCCCCCGCCATACCGAATAATAATACTTCTTGCAATGCTCTATCATTATCTTTGGCTCGCCAAGCTTAACATGCTCCTCACGTTCTGTTTCCTCTATTTGCTTCTCAAACTCTTCTACTACGGTCTTTGAGTCGCCATAGGCAACGACTTCACCATGATCGAGCCATAATGCTTTCTCTGTTATTTCTTTGATGATCGAGGGCCAATGCGACGTGGTTATCAAAGTCATTCCGGCCTTTGAGCTCTCTATCAGTGCTTTATGCACCACCTTTCCCGTCTTTATGTCTAACGTTCCCGTCGGCTCATCAGCTAACAGTACGAAGGGATCCAATGCCAGTTGCCGCGCAAGCACTACCCGTTGTTTCTCTCCACCGCTCAGATCCATCGCGGGAAAGGTTACCCGATGAATCATATTCACGGCTTTCAGCAGCTCATACGCCCTTCTAAACCGTAGATCAAGCGGATAGTTCCTGCTCTCCAACGCCTGTAAGATGTTATACATCACTGTATCTTCGCCGTATAACCCGAACGTGCGCTGCAACATGATAGCCACGCGCTTTTTTATCTTTCTCCGTGCATCTTTATCTTTCCAGTAATTCACTTCCTGTATTTCTAATTTGCTCCCGCACTTGGGACACACCGAACCTACTTTGCTCGGGGGCTCTACCGTTCCAAGAGGGGGATGCTCTCCTTCCCGCGAGTCTGCTTTCCCCAAGTAATGTGGGCAAATGGCCACTCTGAAAATTACCTCTCCGCTTGTCGGTGCGTAATCCTCTGTCCCACGCAGCATGTTAAGCAGAACAGATTTACCTGAACCGCTCCGTCCAAGTAGACCTAACGACTCGCCTTCATTAATCACCACGTTCACGTTCTTCAGAACCTGTTTTCCCTCAAACTCTTTAGACACACCAGAGATTTTTATGAACTGTCCATTTTCTTTGCCCATCTCTTCATACCCCTGTATTATTTATATTTTACTACAACTTACTTTTATTTATACCCCTTTATAAAAACCACTCTTTTTACTCCTTCTATTTATGTATGCGTGTTTTCTCTCGTGATGGAAGTCATGGAAAAACAGCACCGTCAGCGGTAGTAACGGTCTTCTCTTCCCGGTCAATTTTTATTACAAGTTGAATTACAGATTCGGGTGTTTGTTTAACTGCCAGATTTCAAGATACAGGACTATGATTCATGACCCGATTCCACAGTTTTAATGTTGATTTTTCATTATGGTTCCTGCCAGATAAAGCTATCAAAATGTCGTTATTATCACGTCTGAAATGCCTTCTCCTCCTGCATCATGTTCAACATCATGCATCTTCATCATTAGCTACATATACAATTACCATTTTTTAAACCTTGTTTTGAATCGTTCGATATGAGTCTATCCTCTTTAAACTCCACTCTGCGTCATCCATCTCACCCTGCTCCTTCCAATATTCGTAGTTCTTCCTCCATGCGTCTACCGGCACTTCATAGTCCGAGATATCCTCACCTGCGAGCGACATAATCTCCGCAGCGTGTTCGTATGCATCTGCCGCACCAAAGAAGTTATCCATTGAATAAAAGAAGTTGCCAATGGTCTCATAACGGTCCTTGCATGCGTCATAGTCCCCTGCTTTCTCATGCATCTGGCAGGTCATAGTCATAAAGAACGCCCAAAGCGATCGCTCTCCGATTTGCTCTGCAAACGTTGACGCCGCCTCAAAAAGCTCTGCCGCCTCCTTCCATCGGTGAACCGTATCGCAAATCCGTGCAGCATTGAAATAGCCATACATACACAAAAAGTAGCTTCCTTTACTCTCCTTTAACTCCGCATAGCGTCTCCAAATGGCGATTGCGGCCTCATAGCTTCCCTCCTTCTCTTCCTCTCTCGCCTCACGTTCATAAGACCGTGCTTCTAAATATGCATCCATCTTGCATCCCCTCTTTCATTCTAACATTCTATAATAAATAA
>JAUXGS010000132.1 GCA_030621945.1 Methanosarcinales archaeon
ATGAAGCTGCAAGTGAAGCGATGCAAGCGATTGGCAGAGGCATACGAGATCGGATTGCATTACAAGAGGAACCTTTACAGAAAGTGGCAGAAGTGTCGTAAACCCGCTCCAAATAGCGTGTGGTACGTGCATACCGAGCCATTAGAGGAATGCCCCTTGTCCCACGTTTAGGTGTACGTGGAGATAAATGCATTACACTGGAAAAATGGATAAATCGCATTGAGTGGCTAAGAATAGCTAATAAGGGGTATGACCTTGAGGTTCATTTTTTGATTTCATCGGTGATATTTGGTTAGGAGGGTTGATAAGTCAACCTTTTTAAAAAGTTTCGATCCAAACATCTGAGTTTCTTTGATCCAACTTTCTTTGTGAAAGAAAATTTGAGGTTTGGCCCCTTATTTCAACACATCTAACAGAGCAACCCGCTCTAACACCAACATCTTCAACTTCTCCTCGCCCACCGCGTTTAGTTCCCCCTCCGATATAGCAAAAAACTTCTTCAATTTATCCTTTTTTGACTCATTATCTTCTACGTCTAACTCTAATTCCCGTATTGGCTCCTCCTTTATCCCCGTCTTCCTCTTCACTTCCTCAGCAACCTCCCCCAAATCTTTCTTGCTTGTGACATCAACAATAACAATCGCAACTTTTTTATCGCCTTTGGTCACGCCCATCGTCAAAGCTCGTTCTATCTGCCTTTTTCCCGCTGCATATAAAAGAATCTCCAAACTCAAATCGCTCGTTATACTCTTTTTCTTCTCCACAGCCCTTATCGCCTTCTTCACGGCGGATTTTATGTGCTCCTCTCCCGCTATCAGCTCGGCATCCATAGCTTGTATGGTCACGACGTATTTCTGAGCGATCTCTCTCAATACAGAAAGAAAATCGTCTACCGATTTTATGCTAACGATACCAGCAACTATTTTGCAGTTCAATTCTTGCTCTTTACTATCAGGCATTTTGCTTACTCTTAGTTAAGATTTTTATGTCCCAAATTTTTGAAAAACGTCTATATATACCCACGCTCTACCAGCACTTCTGCATTCAATATAGATGCACCAGACGCGCCTCTTACGGTATTGTGACCCTGTACAATATACTTTATCTCGTTCTCCACGTTCCCGGCTCTTATTCGCCCTACCGATATGCTCATTCCATCTCCTGCATCCCGGTCTAACCTCGGCTGCGGTCGATCCTCTTCCTCACGCACGATTATCGGCTTCTCGGGTGAGAACGGGGTTTTTATATCGGTTTTGAAGTCCAAAAATGCCTTTTTTACCTCTTCTACACTCACATCCTCCTCGAAATCTACCCACACCGCTTCGGTATGACCATCCATCACGGGAACTCGATGACACGAAGCACAGATAGTGAATGGTGCATCTTTTATCTCGTTTCCGTCCAGCGTGCCGAGAATCTTGAGGGGTTCACTCTCCATCTTTTCCTCCTCCCGCCCTATAAACGGTATCACATTATCCAATATTGCCATTGATGACAGACCCACATATCCGGCACCTGATATCGCCTGCATCGTTGAGACGTGCACCGATTTTATTCCAAAGCGCATCAAAGGCTTCAAACTCAAGGTCATAACGATCGCCGAACAGTTAGGATTCGTTATAATGAACCCGCCCCAACCCCTCTTCGACTTTTGCGCATCGATCAATGCTAAATGGTCTGCATTTATCTCCGGGATGACCAGGGGAATATCCTTTTCCATTCGATGCACTGCAACATTACTAGCAACCGCATATCCGGCCTGTGCACATCGCTTCTCCACTACACTTGCAATATCTCCAGGCAACGCAGAGAACATAACCGCTATCTCTTCGGTATTAGAAGTACCAATCGCCTTCATGGGTTTTACCACCATCTCCGCGGCTCCCTCAGGCATCTCAGAGGGAAGCACCCACGTCGCTGCATCTTTGTATCTCTTACCCGCGCTTCTCTCCGAAGCAAACAGTGCTCCGAGTTCAAACCACGGATGCCCATCCAGGAGTTGCACGAATCGCTGCCCCACGCTTCCTGTTGCACCCAATACCCCCACTTTCACTTTTCTCATAAGCCCCACATCCATAATTCCTTCTTTTCTGAGAGATTTAAATGTTAAAGGTTTTTATGAGGGTATTTAGAGTAGATATATGTACAAGGGTGATAAACAGTAATGGCAAGATTTCCAGAAGCCGAAGCACGGCTCTTCCGAGTGAAAATATGCATGGATTGTAATGCACGAAATGCCGTGAGAGCGAAGCGTTGCCGGAAATGCAACTCGGACAACTTGCGGCTGAAATCCACGCACAGGGGCAAATAAATAGATAAACATTCGCTTGTTTGGTTTGGTTGGCACTCATTGCGGGAGTATTAATCTAATCCATGAGAAAGGGTAAAGTAATAGCGGTAGCGGGAAAGGGAGGAACCGGGAAAACGGCTATTGCCGCTCTGTTAATAAGGGAACTATTGAACGCTCAAGAAAACGAAGACGTTTGTATATTGGCTGTGGATGCGGACGCTGATTCTAACCTGCCTGACGCGCTTGGCATATCGTATGATAAAACCGTTGGAGATATACGAGAGGGATTGCTGGAAGAGAAGCAGCGAGACGTTACCTTAGACATACGGTCGCAATTTGAGGGTAGAATTGCGGAGATTATAGCGGAAGAGGAGCACTATGACCTGCTGGTCATGGGTCGCCCTGAAGGACCGGGTTGCTATTGCCCGGTAAATCATCTCATACGGATGATTATCGATACCTTGACGAAGAACTACGATTACACGATGATAGATTGCGAAGCAGGTTTGGAGCATCTCAGCAGGAGAACAACAAGGGACGTAGATGTCATGCTGGTTGTACTGGATACGACATTGAAGAGCATGAAAACAGCTTTACGGTTGAAAGAGATTGCGAAAGAGATAGATGTTGACGTGAAGAAACTGATAACGATAGCAAATAAGATACCCGCTGGTTCGGATAAGAGGATAGTAGAGGCTGCGAAGAAATATAACCTCGAAATAGAGAGGATAATACCCTTTGACCCGCTAATCCCTGAGTACGACGCTAACGGAATACCAATTATGGATTTACCTGACAGCGCTCCTTCTGTTATCGCGGTGAGGCTGATAGTAGAGAAGATACTGTGATGCATGGGATGAGGAATACCAGATAAAAATGAAGATAATTGCCAGTGGAACGGTGCAAGGTGTTGGTTTTCGTCCGACCGTATATAGGGTAGCGAAATCGTTGGGCTTGAAGGGCTATGTGCTTAACAAAGGCTCAAACGTAGAAATCGGTATTGCTGGAGGTGCAGAAAAGGACGAATTCTTGAATTCTTTACTTAAAAAGTTGCCGCCACTTGCTACAATTGATAAAATAGAGGTGAAAGATGAGCCTATTGTTGGCTATGATGATTTTAAGATATTAAACAGCTCAGAGGGTGAAAAAACTTCTGTTACTCCGGTGGATACGGCGATATGCGAGGAATGCGTAAAGGAATTATTTGACGATGACAATCGCCGGTATCTGTTTCCGTTTATTAATTGCACCTCGTGCGGCGCCCGGTTCTCAGTCATTGAGAATGTCCCTTATGATCGGGTTAGTACCTCTATGCGTGAGTTTAAGATGTGCGAAGAGTGCCTCGCGGAGTACAGGAATCCGATGGACAGACGATTTCATGCGCAAACGACTTCTTGTCCGCGGTGCGGTCCGAAGTACACGCTTTATGGCAGAAAAGGGGTGGTGATGGATGAGAAAACCCCGATAGAGACCTTTGCACAGTTAGTTGATGAAGGCGCTATAGGA
>JAUXGS010000196.1 GCA_030621945.1 Methanosarcinales archaeon
TCCAGATACTTGCCTAGTGTAATGAACGTGATGATAAATGCCGCTCACTCCAAGAAATGAAGTTCACCAAGAACAACGAGCACATGCGGAAGTTCGCCAAATTCGTGATGCAGATGCAGCTTGATATAACCAAAATCTTTATATTGTGAAAATTTGGAATATTTAACTAACATGGTTGCCACGAAAAGAGTACCTGTCCCACTGGAGATTTGGGATGAATTGAGTAGATTGAAGGAGCCAGGGCAGACTTTTGGTGAACTAATCGAGGAGATGATAGAAAGCGAGAAAAAGCTCAGGCTCCTGAAAGATATGAAAAAGGTTGAAGAAACCGCGGAATTCGTGGAGATTTAGGACGAATGTATAGCGTCCTTATAAATACAGATGCTTTGAAATACATTGATACGCTTACAGAAAAGAGCAAAAGATTGATTAAAAGAAAGCTCGAAGCGCTGAAAGATAATCCACATCCCGGAAGAGATGACAAGAAGAAGCTGCAACTTCCAAATTATGACCTCTTTCGGATGCATGTAAGTCGAAGTTATACGATATTCTATCGAATCTGCGAGGAGGAAAAGACAGTTAAGATATTGAACATTATGACAATTGAAGAGGCACATAAGAGATATGGAAGGCTTTAACGAAAGGTAATTGCCGAGATTTCTGTCAACGGTGGAGGGGCGCGTACCTTTCTAAATACAATCTTCATACTAATTAACAGAAAACCGTAAACCAATGCCGGAAAAAGTAGAAATTTTATCACCCGTGGGAGATCGTAAGTCGCTAAAAGCGGCTGTTGAAAATGGCGCAGAGGCAGTCTATTTCGGCGTAGGTAAATTTAACGCACGACGGCGTGCAGAGAATTTCACGATTGAGGAACTCCGAGATGCTGTTGAATACGCTCACAATAACGGTGTAAAAATATATAACACCTTCAATATTTTGATAAAAAATCGCGAACTCCGTGAGTTCTTCGATACCATATCGGATGCGTATGCCCGCGGTATAGACGGGATAATAATTCAGCACATCTCGTTTGCACGCTTTCTTAAAGACACGTTTCCTGACCTCAGAATCCATATATCCACGCAGGCTGCGATAACAAACACTTACTACACGGACTTACTTTCCGGTGCGGACAGGGTTACGCTTCCACGCGAGTTCTCGCTTGCGCAGGTACGGGACTTTGCCGAAAAGACCGAATTAGAGGCAGAAGTGTTTGTTCACGGTGCACTTTGTTTCAGCTACAGTGGACAGTGCCTCTTCTCAAGTTTCCTGGGTGGACGAAGTGGCAATCGAGGATTGTGCGCACAGCCGTGCAGGAAGAAATACAACAATAGTTACCTGTTGAGCACAAAGGACTTATGCCTCGCCCGCAGAATTCCAGAGATAATAACCGCAGGTGTCACCTCGTTAAAGATCGAGGGCAGGCTCCGAAGCCCACGGTATACCGCGCTTGCAACGAGAGTTTACCGCCTTGCCGTTGACTCATATTATGCCGGGGATTTTAGAGTGCCGGAGAAGGAACTAAAAGGGCTTGCACTTGAATTCAACCGTGAATTTACCGAGGGCTGCATGTTTGGTGCAACTGAGATTACAGCCTGTGACAGTCCAAAGAACCGAGGGCTATTTTTGGGAGTAATAGGCAAAGATACAACGCTTACACTGCATGAAACCTTGTCTGTTGGAGATGGAATCGGCATCTGGACAAAAGCTGGAATTGATGGTGCAGTTATAAAGAAGCTTGAAAAAGGCGGGAACCCGGTATCTTCAGCATGCGCGGGGGAAACAGTAAAACTCTTCATCCGCGCAATAACAGGGGATAGAATTTACAAGACCTCGTCAAGGGAAAAAACGCACTATGCACCAGTAAAACCAAACCCGAAAATAAGCACACTCATCAGATCAAAGCGCCAGGTAAGAATTCCAGAAATCGAAGAAACCGAATCAGACGGTATGGCGATCTTAGCAAAGGTGTATTCCAAAGAGGACGCACGAGAAGCGTTAAAAGCCGGTGCAAATACTGTTTTTTACTCGATCTTTGCCCCAGATTTCACGGAAAGTAATGCATCACCGTATATACCGCGGATTCTCTCTGATTCCGATGTAGCAGCCGCTATAAGCAAGGTAAATGCGGAAGATCATAATGCTATTCTTCACGGCAACATCGGGCTGATCTCCAAGCTATTACAATCAGAAGCACGAACGGTTTATCTTGATTATTCCGCGAACGTCTTCAACGACATAGATGTAGCGTTCATTAAAAAATATGGCGCGATTCCTATAGTATCTCCAGAGCTTAATCTATCCGAGCTTTCGGCGTTCAAGAACAAAAATTTCGCCGTGTTCGTTCATGGCAGACCAGTTCTTATGACTACCAAATATCCGCTGCGAGAACGATTGCTGAAGGACGAAAAGGGGTTTGTTTTTCCTGTACGAA
>JAUXGS010000042.1 GCA_030621945.1 Methanosarcinales archaeon
AACTTCAGGTTATACCGTTCTGTCTGAAGAATCAGGCAAGAACCGCCTTTCTACTGACTGCGCATGCTTTTCCATACCTTCTGCTTTACACGACCGCACCACCACATCTTTAATCTGCTCTAACCCTTCCTTATCCAACCATTGTATGGTAATTCGATGCATAAAGTGGTCAACGTCAAGCCCTGAGAATAGCTTTGCATAGCCTGCAGTTGGAAGCACATGATTTGCCCCGGTTGCGTAATCTCCCGCCGCTACGGGCGAATAATTGCCTACGAACACCGACCCTGCATTTTTTATGCGCTTCAAAACTTCCATGGGCTCTTGCACCATTATTTCAAGGTGTTCCGGTGCATATTCATTCGCAAATTCTATACACTCGTTTATGCTCTCGCCGATTAATATCCGGTGCTGTGCTCTGCTCTCATCTCCCATTTCTGTTATGATTTCTCGCTCCACCTCCGCGGCTATGCGTGCGGAGTCTGTAAGAAGAACCGCCTGTGACTTCTCGCCATGCTCTGCCTGTGCAAGCATATCCGCAGCAATGAACGAAGGATTCGCAGTTTCATCGCCGATTATTAACACTTCCGAAGGCCCCGCGGGAAAATCTATCTCCACTCCTTCTTCGCGAGCCGCCATCTTCGCCGCTGTTACGTACACATTCCCGGGCCCTACTATCTTCTGCACTCGCGGAATCGTCTCAGTGCCAAAAGCGAGCGCGGCAATCGCCTGAGCACCCCCTACCTTAAATATTCTCGTCGCACCCGCGAGATTCGCAGCAACTAACGTCAGAGGGTTTACATCCCCCCCCTTCCCCGGAGGTGTGCATACTACTATCTCCCGCACTCCCGCGATCTTCGCTGGAATCACGCACATCAATGCGCTGCTGAAATAAGATCCCGGGACATAAGCACCAACCACGTCAAACGGCACGTACATCTCGCCGAGGAAGACGCCCTCATTGAATTCTTCTAACCATGCCCGCCTCTTCTGCCGGTAATGAAAATTCCTTATTGCCGTAGCTGCTTCTTCGATACACCGCACCATATCTTCCTCCACGTTCCCTTTCGCAGCTTCTATCTCTGCCCGCGTCACTTCCAGCTCCTTCAATTTTACGTGGTCAAATTTCTCGGTATATCCCCGCAGTGCTGCGTCCCCTCTATTCTTCACTCCAGCGATTGTCTCTTTTACTCCGGGCATAACGGCCGCTAAGTCAAGCGTTTTGGTGAACAATTCCTTGCTTTCAAGCGCTTCTTTTATCTTCCTTATCATCTTCCGCTCAACGTACAGTAAGTACAAACATTTCAAAATTTATATTTATAAGGTGCTTTATCTATTCTATTCTACTCTAAACTAAACTAAAAAGCAAAGTGGTGGTGATTAAAGATGACCAATTCGACGGAGAAGGAGAAGGAGAAGACGGACGAAGGTATTAGCTTTAGTATACCAATTCCTGAAGGTGTGAAGGTCACATTAACTGGAAAAGCGGTTAAAGTGGAAGGTCCGAAAGGAACGATAGAACGAGAATTATGGTACCCCGGGCTGCATCTACTAACAGAGCAAAAAGATGAGGGTAATGAGGTCGTTATCAAAAGCGATTCGACAAGGAAGAAGATAAGAGCTATCGCGGGTACGTACACATCTCACATTAAAAATATGATTATCGGTGTGACGGATGGCTTTTTCTATAAGTTAGCGATTGTGCATGCTCATTTTCCCATGCAAGTCGCGATAACAAAGGAGGGCGATGCCGTATCTGTTTCGAATTTCTTGGGTGAGAGAAAGCCGAGGATAGCAAAGATTGTAGAAGGCGCGAAGGTGGAACTAAAAGGCAGGGAGATTGTTGTTTCAGGCATAAATAAAGAGGCCGTGGGGCAGACTGCGGCAGATATAGAGCAGACGACAAAGATAAAAGGTTATGACCCGCGCGTCTTTCAGGACGGTATTTATTTAGTGGAGAAAGGCGTTGGCATGGGCACGTAGCCTAAAAATTACGAGAGCACATCCAAAACCGCTCATTCGGGGGTCCTTCTCTTCACATAATAGGAACTACTAAAATACTAATACCTTGCGTATAGTATAATATCTTGATGGATGGAGTATGCCAGAGATAATAGAAGGGGTAAGCCCCACAAGGATGGAATTATTGTGGCTGCGCAGAAGAGAAAGATTGGCGGAGAAAGGGCATGATTTGCTGCGCGAAAAGAGAGATGCACTGATTGCTGAATTCTTAGATGTGGTGGGCGAAGTAAGGGGTGCACGGAAGGACGCAGAGGATAAGTTAAAAGAGGCTTTTGATTATTTAATCATTGCTCAGGCGGGGTTGGGCGTTGAGGAAGTGCGGCAATTATCGCTGATGACACCTCAGGAGATCTCACTGGATTTCTCGTCGAGAAGCATCATGGGTGTGAGTGTGCCCATCTTGGAATTGCAGAAAGAATTAACGCGGAACGTTACGGACCGGGGCTATGGCTTTATGGATTCGTCAGCCGCAGTGGACAAATGTGCGAGAAGCTTTGAAGAAGCATTGGAAAAGCTAATAAAGCTCGCTGAGCTGGAAGAGGCGGTGAGAAATCTCGCAGGCGAGGTGGAGAAGACAAAACGGCGTGTCAATGCACTTGAATATGTGATGATTCCACGATTAAAAGCGACGAGGAAATACATACAGATGCGATTAGAAGAGATGGAACGAGAGAATTTCACGAGGTTAAAGAAGATCAAGACGATGTTGGAGAGGAAATAATGGTAAAATCTCTTTGCTCCCAAATGAATTCGGGGACATACGCGAGCTGTATGCCTCTTCATTGAATATAAAAAGCATCTGCAGCTAAATAACTTAGTCTTCTCCAATATCGTGGACAAATTATCATATCAACATGCCCTTTATAGTGGTAATGTTTATATACCCAAAGAACCATTATAATGGTGATGATAAGTGCCGAGGTTGGACAAAGGATAATCAGAATATTGTATAATCAGAACATATGGTGGTCTACACAAACAGTGCCAAATACGCTCTCTAAACCTTTCAAAAGGAGAGATTTTTATTTTTTGAAGGATAAAATTTCAGAAAAAGAAATTACAGCCGTAGTTGGTCCAAGACAAATCGGAAAAACAACGATATTATATCAACTTATTGAACATCTTATCAAAAATGAAAACGTGGACCCGAGGCGTATTCTCTATCTATCTTTTGATTATCCATACCTAACTACGATTACAGAAACTCCAATGAATGACATATTTGAGATATACCCCACTCAAATTCTTCATGAACCGGTACAAAAACTGAATGATACGATTTATGTGTTTCTCGACGAGGTTTGTAAACTTAAAGACTGGAGCCGTATATTGAAAGGTTGGTACGACTTAAAGTATCCGATCAATTTTGTGGTTTCCGATTCTTCTATTGCTGATGTTTTAAACGGGAGTTCGGAATCATTGGTAGGCAGAATCAGCCCATACACTATGCTTTCTATGAAGTTTATTGACATGGTTATATATCATGAAAAGGATAATAATCTAGATATTTTGTTTAATAAGGTTAATTGGAATCTACGAGATGCTTTTTGTATTTCCATTAAAACATCAGATCCTAAGACTTTTTACAACGAAATAAAGGATGCCTACACGGCACTTGTTCCATACGAGGGCAAACTGGAGATCTATCTCCAAGAGTATTTCCTAAAAGATGGATACCCAGAACTTTTGGATATAGAAGCTCTAACTTCGTGTGCAGAGAAGTTAAGAACTTACCTAAATTTAACGCTTTACAAAGATATTGTGAGAATTTTTGATGTGCGCGATCCAAAGGCATTGGAAGACTTGGTCATGCTATTAGCGGATACCTCGTCTCAACGCGCAAATTATGACACTCTATCCAAGACATTGTCGATTAAGCGTGATACACTGATAAAATATCTGGATTACCTGGAGTCGATATTTATGATCTTCAGAGCGGAATTTTACGCGAAGAATCGTGCATCTCGAATTAGAAAGCAAAAAAAGATCTATTTGAGTAACGTTGGATTGAGAAATGCACTTATTGGAACACTAAACGAAGGCTTGTTGAGAGATAACGTAGAATTGGGTAAAGTTGCTGAAATGTTAGTGCATGAGCACTGTAAAAGACTTAAATTCTGCTTAGAACCAGGATTCGAACCAGAGTTATTTTATTGGAGAACGACTCAAGGAGAAGAGGTTGATATAATCCTGGAGTTGTTCCGGAAACCGGTTCCAATAGAATCGAAATATAGCAATGATATACATAAAAAGGATTTAAAAGGCATGTATCAGTTTTTGAAAGAACATGAAGAATCTTTTGGTATTGTAATAACAAAAGATAGGTTCGATTTAAGAGAAAATATCATATATATACCATTGTGGCTTTTCTTGTTGATGTGTTAGATAGACGCCAATTGCTTTTTGAGGATTTTAAAGGCATACGGATATAAGTCACATACCCCGTACTTAAGATACGGAGCCTGTAACCCTAAAAAGTTTAAGGATAGGATTTGGACGTATGCCTCCATCCCTCTCCTTCTCTCCGCTTTTGTCTCTCTCTTTTTTAGAGAAAAACTTAATCAGAAGTCCGTCATCACACGGTATTGGTCTATCTCTTCCCTCATCAACCTCAAAAATCTTCTGCTCGCGCCTTCTATATCTCTCGCATTTGTTATGCCTCGTCCGACGATTAAGATCTCCGCACCACCTCTTATCGTGTCCGGTGCGTTCTCTTCCCGTATCCCACCGGCAACCGCGACCAGCATCTTACCGCCTATCCGCTTGTTCTGAGTGGTGCTAACCCTGGAATCACTACGGCGTCGACACCCGAATCCGCAACCATTCCGCCACGTTTTGAAAATTGGATCATCATTTGCATCTTATCGGTTTTGCATGTCATTTCAGTTATTCACTTCAAAAGCTCAATGTGGTTACCTCACTTATCGAAGTGAATTTATGGGAAGACGTAAGAGCAGTTTCTACATCAGCAATAAGCCCCAACTCTTAGCTAGCGCTATCGAGATAAAGCTCTACCATACTACATCATACCGTATCTAAGCAGTATATTACAGCTACCTTCACGTGATACCATACAGGGTCCAACAGGATGTTGAGGTGTGCACATTGTGCCAAATAACGGGCATTCGTCTGGATCCACCAGCCCCCGCAGGATTTCGCCACATCTACAGCCCTCAGGCTCTTTATAATCGCTGCTTAACGCACTTAACTCATCTTCGTAGCGTTTACGCGCATCATAATCTGCGAATTCGTCTTTCAGCGTAAGGCCACTGCCAGGTATAACCGGAAACCCTCTCCAGCTTACGTCGCAAGGTTCAAAAACCGCGTTCATTATTCGCTTTGCCTTTTCATTCCCCTCTGGCTTCACCACGCGTGCATATTCGTTCTCTACCTTTGCCTCGCCATTGCGTATCTGCATGGCAAGCATGTAAACGGCGATGAGCACGTCCAGCGGTTCGAAACCTGCAATCACCTGTGGAATGTTATAATCACGCGATAGAAATTCGTACGGTTCTGCACCTATGATTACTGATACGTGACCGGGATCTATGAACCCGTCTATTCTCAACTCGCCCATGTTTATCAACGCTTCCATTGCTGGCGGGATGAGCCGGTGCGTAGAGAGGATGGAGAAATTCTCCGGTGGCTTGTGTAAAATGACCGATGCGGGCGTTGGGGCTGTTGTTTCAAACCCGATGGAAAAGAAGACGACATCCTTATCTGTTTTTTCCGCTATAGCAATGCAGTCTGTTATGCTGTACACCATCCGTACGTCATGACCCTCCGCCTTCACGTCTGCTAACGACTGTTTCTCTCCTGGTACTTTGAACATATCACCAAACGTCGCAACCACTTTTCCGCTTCGTGCTAACGCAATCGCTTCTTCTATCTCTCTTGCCGTCGTCACACAAACCGGACAGCCCGGGCCAGGTCGCACCTCGATCCCAGCTTCTTGTAACATCGAATTCAACCCGAACCTTACCAATGTATCTTGATGTGTGCCGCACACATGCATCAATCGTAACGTGAGCTTCAAATCTTTCAATTTCGCCACTATCTGCTTTGCTAACCCCTCGCTTTGATATCTGAACATTGTTCTCCTACTATCCTATTTCTATTACGACCTCTTATTTTTTGGCATTTTTGAACAGTCATTACAAACGCCTTTGAGGTAAATGTGGCACTCAGCAATTTTATGTCCTTCTATCATCTCATGCTCAAAGAGTGGAGATTCCAGAGCTATGTCATACACACCCCCGCACTCAATGCATTTGAAGTGTGCGTGTGGTTTTGTATCCGCATCGTATCGAACTTCTTTCTCTTCTATTGTCAACTCTGATACAATCCCTTCCCTTACAAAAAGTTTCAGCGTATTGTAAACTGTTGTCTTTGACAGTGTTGGTATTTCCCTTGAAAGTTCTTTATGTATTCTCTCAACGGTTGGGTGAGTCCTGTGATTCCTAAGATATTCCAGAATCTTCAAACGATGATATGAGGTGTGAATGCCCTCATTTTCCAGATATTCCCTTAGTTTGTCTATTGACAACCCACTTTCGTCGCTCATTTAAAACCTCTCTGTGTCTTTGTACATAAAACTAAATCTAAATGGTGCACCTGTATTAAGATTAACCCTGCTTGTTTATTTATAACCACAAGATTATCCAGATTTCCACGAGAAACCTTTTTCATTTCTCATAACGCACCCCTACCTCAGGGTTCTTCTCACCAAACTCCTCAAGCAGTACCTTCATCACCTCATCTCTGGACTTCCCTTCACTTTCAAGGTTCTTTATCAATTGATAAGCACCAAAGAGCGCTGAAGGACTTATTTCAGATGCAAAGTTGCCTATTCCCTGATTCCAAACGAACAATGAGAAAAGTTCATCCAGTTCTGCGACAGTAGCGCCGGCAGCATACGCTTTTACCAGTTCACGGGTAGCCTGACGAAGACGACCGGCTCCCACTGCGTTTGCAAGGGAGAGCAGGTATTTTGTCTTCGGGTCTATGGCAGGATTCTCTTTCTTCCATGTGAGTTGCCAGAACTGTGCCGCGATCTTGCCAAGTGTTCTATCGGTTTTACCGAGATTGGCAAGACCTGCCGGGTGTAGTGGAACTTTCGTATCGGCGGTTGTTTCTTTCCTCTCAGTCCGGTAAAAATATGCCCGGTATTCGTCATCCGAAATTTTCTCGGTCATGTACTCAAAGCCGAGGTCCGCCAGAGAGGAATAT
>JAUXGS010000184.1 GCA_030621945.1 Methanosarcinales archaeon
AACTATCAATATCTATTCCAAACGGAGTGAATAAGGGTGCCCACTTGCAATGATTGACATAGTTCCCGAAGGCGTAACCTTTATTATTTTCGCTGATTCATCTGCCACGATAAAGTTCCCGTTGGCGTCTTTTACTAACCTGGCTGGATCAACCAGAGGTGAGCCCGTTACAAAGACAGAAACCGTACCATCAAGAGCTACCTTGTAAATAGTAGGGTCACCTTCTGCTCCAACGGACATGATATTTCCAGCGTCATCAAAAACTATTGAGGCCGGACAGCTTGTAAATCCGGAAGCTATTGTTGTAGCAACGCCTGCTGGTGTTATTCTCTGGATGGACCCAGGAGCACAGTTTGTAACAAATATATCCCTTGTTGGCGCCGCAGGTTGAGCGCTCACCGGCGTAATTGCAAACGCTGCCAAAACAGACATCACCAATATCGCGGCAATCGCAAAAGAAGAAAGCCTTCTGAAAGGTAACCTGCTAAAACCTCTTATTCTCGATTTAACACTATTTCCACTGACATACTCTCCCCCCCGTTGCTTTCGCTTGCCTTCGCTTCTATATTTTCGGTATTCATTTTTATCCCCTTCTCTTCTTTACTTCGGAGGAGATATAAAAAACTTTCAGATATTACTTCATCCCTTTCACTTATGCAATACCTTCTTGCGCCTTACCCAACAGGCAACGACGAGCAATGCCGCAATTGCAAAAGCTGCTTCAAATCCAGGTTCTTCAGGGATTGAGGTAGGAACAACTGCATATCCACTCTCGTTCCAAGCGTTTATTCCACCGAGCACATTATAAACCCTTTTCGAGCCATTTTTTATGAGTATATCACAAGCTATGGTGCTATTACTCCCGTTTGCGCTATACACGACGATTTTTGTGCTCGTGTTCAGCTCTTCAGTTCTATTACTTAATTCTGAAAGTGGAATCGAGAGAGCACCTGAAATATGTGCTGAGTCATAGTCTTCCTCGATTCTCACGTCCAGTACAATGAGATCTTCGGAATCAATCAATCGCTTCGCCTCTTCAACACCGATGTCCACCGTGATTATTTGGTCTGACTTAGACGTGATAGCTATACTGTGCGTTGCAGTCACGACTTCATCGTCATAAGTTACCGAGGCAACAATAACATACGTCCCTTGGCTTATCCCGGCACAGCGAGAGCATGATGGTAGTTTTTTCGCGAACGTTATATTATTCTCGCCGGCGGTCAAATTTTGTTTACTCGAATATGATACGTAATATACCCCCTTTCTGCTCTCCACGCCCGAAACTTTGATGAGAACGTCGCTGATGTCCTCAGGTGAATACACCAATAAGAATATCTTCATCTCTTCCCGTGCGGTGTACACGTCCTTATCCGTGCTAAATGAAACAATCTTTATCCCATCATCCGCTGATGCCGAAGGCGTGGAGGCAAAGGAGTTTTGCATGCCGGCACCTGCGACAGTCGAAAGCAGCAGTACCACCGTTAAAACTACCAAGAGTCGTTTCTTCTTCATATCACATACCTCTCCAATCTTCCATATTATCAACTGATAAATTAATAAATATAAAATGGGGATGGCAAGATACTATCTCTGGTGAATGCCGTGGGGACAGAGACGCTGAATTCAAAACATTGCCACACGTGTGTTTATTACTCAGCAGAACTGACAGATGTATCTTTAGCCTAACCAAACAGCTCAAAAGATAGTTAGCCGTTGCATAGCTTTTCAGCCAATAATGCTACCCGTTCCCCAAGAGCCTTGCATTCTCTCCTCGCCTGCTCATCCGGTGCTCCATTTGATGCGGCACCATAATGCCCACCACTACTTAAAGGGTCGCCACACACAACCATTCCATGCACTAACATCGCTTGTAAAATAGATAGCATGGTTGTCTCTCTGCCTCCTGCCCTGTGCGCGGAAGAAGAGAATGCAGCACCCACCTTGTTTTCTAACTCACCTCGTATCTCAATTGATCTGTCAATTAACGCTTTTACTTCTTGCGCGGGCAATCCAAAGTACGCTGGCGAACCGATAATTATACCATCAGCCCATCTCATATCCTCCATTTCAACATCCGTTGCCGTTTTCAACCTTGTATCAGCACCACCCTCTTGCGCTCCTCGTTCCACTTCTTTTGCCATCGTCTCCGTGTTTCCTGTCCTTGTATAATAGACTACGAGCACGTTCACCATGTTTTCTCACCTTTTTATTATCAATCGGTATATCTACAATTTGAAGTATGAGTAAAAGAGGATTGCAGTATTTTACGCTTTCTGAGATCGAACCACGAGTCTGGTTCATGCTTACAGGCTGTAATTTCCACTGTAAAGGTTGTTTCAGGCCTGCACGAGATGGGGGAGGCACACTGCTCACTGCGGATGAGACCCTCGAGCGAATGGAGCAAGCATGCCTGAACTACTATGGGAAAGTGCCTGCGGAGGCGATGATTACTGGTGGTGAGCCCACGCTCGACAAGGAGTATCTATTGACTTTAGTTAAGGGCTTAAAAGAAAAGGGCTTTGAGAAAATCGTGTTGATGACCAACGGCTATGCGTTAGGTGAGGATGAGACCTATGTTACTGCGCTGGAAGAGGCGGGTTTGACCGAGGCGCATGTGGATGTGAAGGCGTATTCCGAGGACGTTCATAGGTCATACACGGGTAAATCGAATAAACCGGTGTTGCGTGCAATAGAGAAGTTGAATGCGTCCGGGATAGAG
>JAUXGS010000115.1 GCA_030621945.1 Methanosarcinales archaeon
GATGTAGGAGGCGCGAATACAAAAATCGCCACGGCGGACGGATTCGTGGATTCATTGTACGCACCGTTATGGAAAGATAAGGAGAGCCTCTACGATGTGCTGACAGAAGTGAACCATAAATTTGGTGCAGAGATAGAAGCAACAGGCGTAGTGATGACCGGGGAACTCAGTGACTGCTTTGAGACAAAACGAGAAGGAGTTTTACACATAAAACATGCACTTGCCGCGATATTTGAAGCTCCCAAATTCTTAGACAATAATTGCTCGTTCAAAGATGGCTCCGTGGTAGATAAAGACCCACTGGCATTCGCAGCGACAAACTGGCTCGCCTCCTCGAAACTCATAGCTGAGCAGTACAAAGATGCGATATTCGTTGATATCGGCAGCACGACAACAGATGTGATTCCAATAGTTGGGGGTGAAATAAAAGCGCAGAGAACAGATTTTGAACGGCTCAAAGCTGGTGAATTAATCTATTCTGGCATCTTACGAGCCAATATTGCCGCACTGCTGAAAAACGTTTATATCGGTGAGCAAGGAGAAGAATGTGGTGTTTCCTCAGAGCTGTTCGCAATAACCGCCGACGCTTACCTCGTTCTCGACAATATAACAAAGGAGGATTACAGTTGTGACAGCCCAAACAGTTATGCCTTTGTGGGTCGGGGAAATGAGGAGAAAAGCAGAGTAAGTGCGATGCGAAGGCTATCCCGTGTAGTATGCAGTGATCTTGAGGAGATAGGAGAAGATGGCGCTGTCAGCATTGCCGAGCAGGTAAAGAGAGCACAGGTAGACGGGTTAAGTGCTTCGCTAAGAAGCTTAAAAGAAAAGTATGGATTGGAGCTGGTAGTAGCAGCAGGAATAGGCGATTTCGTCGTAAAAGAAGCGGCTGATTCGGTGAATATCCGCTTCTTATCACTTTCTTCCAGCTACGGGAAGAACATAGCAGCCACATTTCCCGCTTTTGCGGTGGCAAAACTACTAGGAAAAATCCTTTGATTTGCAGCGCCAAACAAAATCGAAAATTTGATATATGTGAATGTTTCCAATTATAAGATGATTAGTATGTCTGGAACAGTTACAGAAAAGATAATAAATGAGCATGTAGTAGAGGGTGAAATTGCCCCTGGGGAAGAGGTAGCGCTGAAGATCGATCAGACGCTTACCCAGGACGCAACCGGTACCATGGCCTACCTACAGTTCGAAGCCATTGGTATACTCCGGGTGAAAACAGAACTGAGCGTTAGTTATGTTGATCACAACACGCTGCAAACAGACTTCAAAAACCCTGATGACCACAGATACCTTCAATCCGTAGCCAAAAGATACGGTTTGTACTTCTCACGTCCAGGTAATGGCATCTGTCATCAGCTCCATCTGGAGCGTTTTGCTCGCCCCGGTAAGACCCTGATCGGTTCTGACAGCCATACACCTACTGCTGGGGGTATCGGTTCGTTTGCGATAGGTGCTGGTGGTCTGGATGTAGCAGTTTCGATGGCAGGCATGCCGTACAGAATAAAGTATCCTAAGATTGTGGGTGTGAAACTCACAGGAGAGCTTCCTGATTGGGTCTCCGCTAAAGACGTCATACTTGAGGTCCTTCGCAGGATAGATGTTAAAGGCGGTGTGGGAAAGGTGCTGGAGTGCTTTGGTCCCGGGATTAAGACCCTTAGCGTTCCTGAAAGAGCAACAATAACGAATATGGGCACCGAAACTGGAGCAACGACAAGTATATTTCCAAGCGACGAGGTGACAAAAGCCTTTTTGGAGGCACAGGAACGTGGAGACCACTGGGTCCCACTTGAAGCCGATGCTGATGCAGAATACGATGAAGTTATAGAGCTTAATCTAAGCGAATTGGAGCCCCTTGCAGCCCTTCCGCACAGTCCGGGAAAGGTCAAGCCGGTGAGGGAGATTGCAGGGATGGATGTGCAGCAAGTGGCCATTGGCTCCTGTACCAACTCCTCTCTACGCGACCTTAAAATAGCAGCAAACATACTGAAGGGGCATACAGTTGCAGATAATTTGCATCTCACTATAAATCCTGGCTCGAGGCAAGTGGTAGAGCATCTAATTGAGAGCGGGGAGATGCAGTACCTTGTGGCCTCGGGTGCAAGGATACTTGAGAACACCTGCGGCCCGTGCATAGGCATGGGAGCTGCACCGCCATCTCACGCTGTATCTATACGAACCTTCAACAGGAACTTTGAGGGTAGGAGTGGCACAAAGGACGCACAGATGTTCCTTGTGAGCCCTGAAGTCGCTGCAGCCACTGCAATCAAAGGCGTTCTTACAGATCCAAGGGATCTCGGAGATTATCCCAAGATAGAGATGCCCCGGCAGTTTATAATAAATGATAACATGTTCATACGTACGCTTCCACCAGAGGAGTCTGCCAAGATGGAGATCCAGAGGGGACCAAACATCAAGCCGCTACCGGGTTTTCCGTCATTGCCTGACACACTTGAAGGAGAAGTGCTCATCAAGGTTGAGGATAATATTACTACAGACCACATAATGCCTGCGGGAGCAAAAATCCTCCCGTTGCGGAGTAACATACCCGAGATATCGAGGTATGTTTTTGAGGCTATTGATCCAGAATTCCCCGCACGAGCCTTGGAGAAAGGTGGGGGATACATAATAGGTGGTGAAAACTATGGCCAGGGATCGAGCAGAGAGCATGCCGCACTTGCACCCAAGTACTTAGGCGTTAAAGCCGTCATTGTCAAGTCGTTCGCTCGCATCCATTTAGCTAACTTGATAAACTTCGGAATTGTGCCTCTGACATTTAAGGATTCCTCTGATTACGAGTCCCTAGAGATGGGAGATAAGCTGGAAGTTGCCATAGGGAAATTACGAGATGATGTTAAACTCAGAAATCTGACAAAAGGTAATGAGATCGAACTTACACACTCCCTTTCACAACTCGATGCCGAGATACTGAAGACCGGGGGTAAACTGCCCTGGGTAAAGGCAAAGATTGGAAAAGAATAGAAAAGGAGGGATAAAAATGGCACAACGAGGTATAAGAGAATATGACGCCAAGAAGATTCTGGCTAAACATATAGAGCGGTTTTCAAACGGGAAGTTTACGTACCAGGGCAAGGTTGCTCTGGTTACACAGGATAAGTGTATAGAAGCGGAAAGTGATGAGAAGCCCTGGTTGAAGACGGATAAACTGACGGTGAAGTCTGACCAGCTATTTGGAAAGCGGGGCAAGCACGGGCTCATACTCGTGGGCGCCACCTACGAAGAGGCGAAGAAATGGCTGGAGGAGAAGATGAACAGCACGGTGGAGGTGGGCAAATCCCGAGGGAAACTAACGCACTTCCTCATTCAGTCCTTCATGGAGGTTGATAAGGAGTATTACCTGGCTTTCACCGGTCATCGTGACGGCGATTATATCCATTTCTCGACGGAGGGCGGCGTAGACATAGAGGCTAACTGGGACAAAGTCACAACCGTCAATGTTCCAATAGATGCAAAGATAGAAGATGTTGACCTCACACCCATTTTGAACGCTGCGCGTGACGCGGACATGGAAACACTCAGAGACCTCATAACAGCGCTGTTCCGCTTGTATCGTGAACTGCACTTCGGGTTCCTGGAGTTTAACCCGTTCTCCTTTACGGACGGAGAGTTCCTTCCGGTAGACACCGTGGCGCGATTGGACGATACCGCTCATTTCCTCTGCTCTGAAGAGTGGGGCGACACAGAGTTCCCTGCTCCTTTCGGCCGGGAATTACGGCAGGAGGAGCAGTACATAAAGAAACTGGACGAGAAGAGTGGATCATCATTGAAGCTAACCATGCTGAATCCTCAGGGTAGAGTTTGGACAATGGTGGCTGGCGGGGGAGCAAGCGTGATTTATGCGGATACCGTGGTTGATCTGGGGTTTGGAGGTGAATTGGCAAACTACGGCGAGTACAGTGGAGATCCCAGCACAGGAGAGACCTACGAGTATGCAAAGACAATATTGGATTTGATGACGAGGGCGAAGTCAGAGAACGGTAAAATCTTCATTATAGGTGGAGGAATAGCGAACTTCACCGATGTGGCAAAGACCTTCGATGGGATAATAATGGCCCTCGAAGATTACGCGGAAAAGCTAAAAGAACAGGGTATTGGGATATACATACGGCGTGGTGGGCCGAACTACGAGGTAGGCCTGGCAAAGATTCGCGCGGCTGGAGAACGATTGGGACTGGATATGGCGGTGCATGGACCTGACATGCACATGACAAAGGTGGTTAGTATTGCATTGAAAAATTTGAAGGGAGGTGCGTGAAATGACAAAACCAGATTATGTCTTGTTTGACAAGGATACGACAGCGATCGTCTTCGGTAACCAGCAAGCGGCAGTTCAGAGAATGCTGGACTTTGACTATCTTTCCGGAAGGAATAAACCATCTGTAGCCGCAGTGATAAA
>JAUXGS010000215.1 GCA_030621945.1 Methanosarcinales archaeon
GCCGCAATGGTAAAGGGCTACGATATAGATAAGGAGGAAGTGTATTACGAGTGTGAATGTGGGAACAAGGGTGTGGCTTCGTTTAAAGGTGGCGGTAAATTGGCGTGGCGAGTGGACTGGGCAGCGCGATGGAAAATCCTTGGCATCACCATCGAGCCGTTTGGCAAAGATCACGCCTCCCCTGGTGGCTCCTTTGACACGGGCACGCGGATATCCGAAGGGATATACAATTACGCAGCGCCGTATCCTATTCCCTTTGAACATATTCTCTTAAAGCTGCAACAAGAAGGGACGAAGGCGAAAGTTACCGCTATGTCCTCATCTCGAGGGACCAATATTCCGGTGCATGAGATGTTAGAGGCAGTGCCGCCGGAGATTTTAAAGCATGTTATCTCGCGAGTGAGGCCAGAAAAGCATATTGCCTTCAATCCTTCGTTACCGTTACTCAATCTGGTAGATGAATATGAGCGTGAGATCGGCGGTATAGGAAGCGGTATTGCGGGGGAAATCCCGTTCAAGCATCTTATCACCCTTGTGCAAGTTGCACCTGTCGGTTCGGAGGATTTTCTCAAGGTTATTAAAAGAAGCGGATATGCAGTTAATGAAGAGAACGAAGAAGAACTAAAGGAGATAAAGGAGAAAGCACGGTATGCAGAGAATTGGCTGCGGACCTATGCGCCCCAAAACGTGAAGTTCGAAGTGCAAGTAGTGTTACCGGCAGAGGAACTAAGAAACTTGTCCGCACCGCAAAAAAAAGCAATGAAATTCATGGCAGAGTATTTACAAGACCTCCCGACCACAAGTGCTGAAGACTGGCATAACGAAATCTACTTAGTTGCCCAGGCTACCAACATGGAACCAAAGGAGGTATTCAAGACGATTTATATCGCATTGTTGGGGAAGCCGTCAGGGCCACGTGCAGGCTGGCTGCTCGCCTCTTTGGACACTAAATTTTTAAGGGAACGGTTTGAAGCGGCAGAAAAGCTATAAAAACTCTCCCCAGAGCTCTCAAATGCACCTGTGCACCTCAAATGTAGCCATAGGGCGTCTATCGCCTATCCTGTGATAATGGTCAGAATTGATGTTGGCATTACAATCGAAGTTGAAAATGCCGCTTTTAGTGCGTCTATCCAGTATCGAAACAAGCCACCAATAAACTTACCGATCTGACTCGCGGATATGTCTTCCGGAATAATGGACTCGTCTTCGGGAGCGTTGAGAATGGGCAGCAGGAAGAAAAGTGCAATCACCACCACTACGATTATCGCTACGATCTTCACCTATCTGTGTCACCGCCTTTTCCTTCTTTCACACAATAGAACAAAGCCATCTCCCATTCGTATTCTCATTCTTTTTTATTATACTAAAAGCTATCCGAGACAACCGTGAATTTAACTATAATTCGACATTGTTTGTATCGTTATCATTGTTTGTATCGTTATTGGTAGTTTTAACAAATAAAAGCGGAAAAATTATGTCGCTGAGACAGCACGGAAGCCATACTGCGATGAACAAAAACCCCCCTATAAAGAAGAGAACAATCCAATTTACCGTCGTACCCAATGCCATTATTACGTGGAATGCCGATGCCCAGGTGCTCAGCAGCACGTGTCCAGCATGTGGGAACTTGGTTGCAGGTCTCCAGTAAGCAATTGCAATACCAAGAAAGGCAAGCGGGTTTACAAGCCACCACTTCTCGATAAAACCTATATGGAGTCCGGGATTGGGCAACTGAAGTAAGATTTCCCCTGCATAGGGCACGAGTGAATCGCTTATCGTCGCTATGCCGATGGCGCCGATGTAACCGATTAGAATTACCGATACGCCTTTGCCTTTATGCAGCCTGTACATCCCCGCAGTAACGAGTGCACTCAACACGACATGCATCGGATGAAGGGTATAGAAAATCGTTTCAGCAGCATTGTGTGGGAGGTGAACCGCAAAAAGCACGATAACAATTCCGGTAATGGCGCCGAAAGTTGTGAACGGTGCATGCCTTATTAACTCTTGGGTAATGAGCTTCGATGTGCTATGTTCCTGCATCCCGAACGCATCATCACTATGCCCCATCTACCTCAACTCTCCTGATTTTCTGATTCCACCATGATTATAAGGATTATTAACATTTAA
>JAUXGS010000209.1 GCA_030621945.1 Methanosarcinales archaeon
ATACACGTTCGCACCAAGAAACTCAGCATGCTCCCTACCCAGTATCTCCATCTGATACGTGATGTCCCGATGAAATTCTGAGACGACAAAACCCAACTTTATCTCTTCTTCTTTTGCCATTTCTAACCCCTATCTATTCTATACTATAACTTGGTTGAACGTTATAAAAGAAATATCATACCTTTAAAGGACCTGCATCCTCAAATCCTTCCCGCTTTCCCATTCCAGCTTCTCGCTCCATTTCTTGCGGCTTGAAAAGCATTTTTATTACGTTCTGTGCATGCTCCCGCGTACGCCGATCTGCAAGCCACGCCAGCTCCTTCTCCCCATCTATCTCGTCTTCGTAGACGAAGACCTCTATTATATGCGTAGAAGTGAGAAGCTGTGCCGCTATAATCCCGGTTGAAGCTTCGTGCGCGCATTGCTTGTCTATATCCGCAGCTCCGGGCATCCCCAATGCCATTACTATCTCGCACCCCTTCTCCTCGATCAGCTTCTTTGATGCCACCGGCAAATCCTTTATGCCCGGTACCGTATACCGCTCTATCTTCACGGATGCATTTTTCCGCAGCTCATCTATTGCCGCGGCACCCAGGTCATATCGTGCAAAGGTAGTATCCGCAACGCCTACTTTTTTCATCATCATTCTACGCATGCTAAAGCACTAAGAGGACATGCTTTTACACATATCTCACAGCGAACACATTTCTCTTCTTCTAAATTTATGTTCCACGAGGGGTTGAACGTAAACACCCCTGTTGGGCAGACAGAAATGCACGCGCCGCAGTGGATACATCGTTCTTCATCCCATGTAATCAGTTTCAGTAATTTCCGTACTTCAACCCCTTTCTCACGGAAAAGCTCCGCAACATGTTCCACATCATCCCCCGGGACATCAACGATAAGTTCGTCTCTCGTCGCCTGGTCTATGTTTATTTTCGCACCCGTTTCGAGGATTACTTCAGCCGTATACGGCATTTCATCCAGAGGTAATGGGTATCTCAATAGCAGCTTCATTTATCTGCTCTATATTTGACTCTATACACATATAAAATATTTCTTTGGTAAAGCTTTCTTTTTAAAAGAAAGGTTTATGATAGCGAGGATACGTGATTTCGTGATAACGCAGCGTGATTGGATTTTTTCTGTGGTCAGCTATGATCTGGGAGACGAGGATGTGAAATGCCTCTTGCGATATATCCCAGATGAAAAAGGGGAGCGAGTCTCTGAGAAGGGGAGATACCGGAAATTGGAGTTTTACGAAGCGTATGAATTCTTAAGAAGCTACCGTCCAGAGTATCTAAAAGACGTGCATGTGGTTCCAAAAAGGGATATTAAAGAGATCCTGAGGCCTGAGGTGAGACTTCCAGTAATTGCGGAGCGTGAAGAGAACGCCAGAACCATTTATGACCTCCTCGGACGGTATATTCCAAAAGAACGGATAGGCATCACCGGCTCTTTTTTGTGCGGTCTTAACGGCGAAGAATCGGACCTCGATTTTGTTATTTATGGACGAGAGCACTTCAACAAGGCGAGAGAGGTTGTAAGAGATGCGAGCGAAGAGGGACTTACAGTCGAGATAAATGAGGAGTTGTGGAGACAGATTTACCAGAAACGGAAGCCTGAATTGAGTTATAAGGATTTTGTCGCACACGAAATAAGGAAGGGACATAGGGGCGCAATCGGCGGTACATACTTTGATATATTATATGTGCGTGACGCTGAAGAATTAAAGCGGTTGGATAGCCGGAATTATGAGAAAGGCGAAAGAGCAGGTTATAGGCAGATAACAGCAGAAGTAAAAGATGCTTCTTTCGCTTTTGATAGCCCTGCGATCTATGAAATCGAACACCCTGAAATAACCAAGGTTCTTTCGTTCACGCATACGTATGCCGGACAAGCATTGACAGGTGAAACGATAGAAGCTCGTGGCGTGATAGAGCGAACGAAACACGAGACAAGATTAGTGGTGGGCACCACGAGAGAGGCAAAGGGTGAATGGATACGGTCGCTCTCTTTAATTTAAACCCGCTCTTTTAAAAGAAAGCGTTTTACAAAAACAAAAAGTGTTATGGAACTGAAGGTGAAGATACTCGCAGGTAAAGAGGAAGAGAGGCGGATAGAAGTCGCGGATGACGATACCTATGAGAAGGTGTTAGAAAAGCTGAAAATAAACCTCGAAGAGGTAGTTGTGCTAC
>JAUXGS010000012.1 GCA_030621945.1 Methanosarcinales archaeon
CATGGAATACAGCGGAACCTACGGAGACCCGCTTCTGGTAAAGAGACTAAAAGAATCGTTAAACGAAGCATCGTTGTTTTACGGTGGAGGCATTGAATCTCAGGTGACCGCAGCCGAGATGTTGAGATATGCTGATGTTATTGTGGTTGGAAACGTGGTGTACACCGACATAGATAAATTTATTGAGACCATTCCTTGAATGATGTTAGAGTCCCCATCTCCAGTGGAAATGTGGGGGTGTCCGGGTTAATAAATACTCCCTGTCACAGCTTCCGTGCGAATCTTTAGCAAATATCCTTTAAACAAAGATTTTTTAAAATCACAAATTTCAGAGAGTTTCTTCTTACCAACTTCAACCTCCTTTATCCTTCCAAAATCTTCCTTCTCTATATTTACTCGTAAACCATCCAATCGGATAATGATCGGTAACTCCTCCCCCGCTTCTGGTGGTATAACCATCTCTATCATATCTTTTATAAACAAAGGAGAAGCAGCTAACGGATCTTCCTCTATCTCTCGCCGCCTCTCATCTACGATCTTCCCCAATTCCGCTGTCATATCATCTAAAACATCTATTTCACCTTTTCTCCTCATTCTATCCGTCCTCCTTCCTATTCCACCTACATAATGTTCCACCGCGAGGTCAGGAGGCCCCCCAACCACCATGTAAGGTACATCAAGCATATCGCATAACCGCACCTTCTCCTCTATACACTCCTTAAAACAGCCAAATACAAATACCGCGGCATCAAATTCCTCTATTATCTCCCGCTCTTGTATTGTCATCTGTGCTATCCTCTGCCCCACACCCCTCGCCAGACCCAGCATATTGGTAATCGCACCTTTCCTCCTCAGAAATTCCCCTATATCACAAACAGGATCAACCGCGTGGTGTTTGCCAAGAGAAGGAGTTATTATTACTATTTCCACTCCGGCTAATGGCAGCTCTTTGAACTTCCCACCCAGTTCTTTTATTTTATCCCTGATTACCCGCTCTTCCTCCTCAGGGAATGCTAAATGCAGCATTGTCTCCGTCTGCATTACCGATTCTTGCAATATAAACCCGCCTATATCCTCTATCAGCTCTTTCAACTCGTTAAACTTGTACACACCACCCTCAAACATCATTATTTTATACATACGCACTCACCAGCTCTTCCGCTTTTTTCCTCCATTCTTCCCCTATTGGATTTTCAGAGGCAATAATAGTCAATCTACCGGTAGAAGGGATTGTAGACCGGACTCTTGTACCTTCGGGGAATATCCTGTCTATGCCATCCAGGATTCTCGCTACTAAATCCTCTCTGGGGTCATAGACAACCAACTCCTTGAGTTCGTCTATTTCCTTATCCTCGAATTTAAAACTTATCTCTAATCTGCTTATTTGCTGAACTCGCTCTCCATACTTATCCCAGAGCAGAGCAAGCAATTTAGGTGCATGTGTCTCATTCGTTATCCTTAACTTCCCCTCTTCTCGGTGCGTTATGTCCCCCACCTTTATCGGACTCGATACTCGTCCTATCTTAACCGAGACAATAAAAACGTGTTCCTTCGGGTTGCAATACATGTAAACGAGGTCTAAATTACTTCTCACCCCCACATCCCTAAACGTATTCATACATATCTTCTCGTATGATGAATTTGCAAATTCATCTCCCCCTTCAACTTTTACCTCCATCTCAACCCTCCTAATTATCTTCTTCCTACCTTCGCTAATTAAGTAAACATCAGGCAAATTTATAAAGTGTTATTTTTTCTGCACTTTCACCCGCTGGCCATACAAACATCCGTGACCCTGAATGCCACCTATAGGGTTCCCAACTGTTCCAAACTGGTGCATGCACCTCCCAAGGAC
This sequence comes from Methanosarcinales archaeon, assembly GCA_030621945.1. Classification (GTDB taxonomy): domain Archaea; phylum Halobacteriota; class Syntropharchaeia; order Alkanophagales; family Methanospirareceae; genus JACGMN01. Next base: position 1,856 of record JAUXGS010000012.1, read on the forward strand.
GGCCGCACCTCGTGCCAGCGCATCGTCTGCAAATATCACCTCTTTATCCATATTTCTACCAAATAATGCGCTTAGCTTCTCCAACAAAAGTTCGGGCTTTTTACCCGTTATTCCCGCTCTTCCGGTTATCCCTATCTTCGTGTTATGCAGTAGTAAACCTTCCCCTTTCGCTATTCCTACCAACTCTTCCACTACACACGCCGATAACTCATCTATTACCGGGATAATATACTGCACCCCTTCCTCTTTCACGAGTTCGGCACCGATCTCCGCTATTTTAGGTAGATTTGAGAGGTTATCCCCCGCATCTATTCCAATTAACACCACGTCATTTCTCTCCGCTGCGTCTACATTCACCGGAATCCCCCCCATTCTCGTGCTACCATTTTTTACTTTTTCTATGCGTACCCGCTCTAAGATCTCCTCTACGTACCCTTTTACTACCTCCTTCCTTATTCTCTTCCTCGGGAGACTCGCTTTTGCTAAATCGAGTACTGAAGGGAAATTAACGTTCACCACTTTTGATACCACCGCATCAGGTATCGCACCGGCTAAGCCGCAAAAGCTCCCTATAACGCGTGCGTATGGCAAATCATCATTGGTTATTCTACCTGCGAGGGTAGTGCCGAAATCTAAAGATAGAACTGGGCTACGATAATCAACATCCAACCATTTAGCCGCTTCTTTAAGTCCAGCAGTTACAAGTTCACCTTCCATCTCATTTCCCACCATTGACTCCCCCCCCGGTGGGAGGTCCCCGGTCACAGCGCCGTCGAAATAGGTCTTTTCCATCCGTGAAAACGCCCTCAAATCAGGGGGGATGTTCTCTATAGTCATAGGCGATATCATCTTCCGGGGCGGCACACCAGCGAGCATGCACCCTTTTGCTAAGGCTTTTATTACCCCCGCCACCTCATCCATTCTGTGGAAACACGCGGTGACACCGGTTGAGCGCACTACGAAATGCAAATCAGCGATGGTTATTCCTGCTGACCGTGTACATTCCTGCAGTGTCGCTTTCACCAGTTTCGCAATAGAGTCCTCGGAAAGGTCAACCATACTTATCGTATGGCAGAAAGCCTCGCGAGGAGATATAGCCTCACGAGTCATTTTTACCGCCTTGTCAAGGATATATGTATGTCCACTTTTCAGATCTGTCGCGGTTAAGATAGCTTTAGTGGTGCTGTTCCCAAGCTCAACACTTGCCACGATAAAAATCGGCTTTAGTGAAAGATCCCCCCGGGACAGCCGCAACCTGAAATATAAGTCTGAGTAACTGATCCGTTCCGTTTCCAATAATTTTGGCTGGCGCCTCCTCTCAAATAGCCCCATATTACTCCTTTGTGCTCGCAGTGCACATGCTTAAGGTATAAACACAACGTCGTTTAATAAACATATCGGTTTTTTGGTGAACATGCTCATACATAGATACATGCTCTTACATCAAGATAGCTGCTATAAAAATCAGCACGTTCTCCGCATCCAGCACACGGCTTATGTTAGCCATTTTGGTTATATCACTAACCCAAAACGGTAGCTATTTAAGTGTAAACTAAAATAATCTTAAACATTTTTTGTGGTGAAAAAATAGAAAGCTTTATATGGTGACCCTGTCTAATTTTCGTTCATGCCAATAGAAGTAGTATTGCTTTTTGCATGGATGTTAGTGATAGCGTTCTTAGCGTTCATAGCATGTACGTTCGAGGACTTGGAGTCAGATATTGGATCTCAGAGCAATCCGAATTCGCAAGTGCAGCTAGCGGCGCAGGTGGGGCAGATAAATCGGTTCTTTAACAAAGCGATTTCAGGCGAGCCATTATCGAATGCAATGTATTGTGTAACGGCGGGGACGATAGCATGGTTACTATTGCGGCAGTTTGAGCCTTTAGTTCCGGGTGAGGAATGGAAGGCGGCAGTGCTGGCCATACCCATCGGTGTACTCGCGGCAACAATGATCAACATGATATTTTCGACGACATCGCATTGCGGCAGAACAGCGGCACAGAAGCGTTTCGAGCAACCAATCTATCTCGATGTGTTATACGGGCATCTGATACCGATTGGAGCGCACGCGTTTATGACGACGTTCTGTATCACCTGCATAGCTTACATACAGAGCAACATAGGGACTCTGTCAGGGAACCCAGCATTGGATCATCCGTTTGCCCTACCCCTACTCGGATTCATCTGGGGGATTACGGTGGGCGCAATAGGATCCTCTACCGGTGATGTACATTATGGAGCGGAGCGAGAGTTTCAAGACAGGCCGTTTGGCGAAGGAAAGCGGGTAGTTTACCACGGTAAGATCACGAGATATGCAGAGTGCGGTGTACGGACACAGAAGGACATTGCAGGTTTCTGTTTGAAATTCGGTGCGCCGTGTACGGGAATGACCTTCGGACTCATCATTCTGTTTGAGAACTGGAGGAGTATGGTTGGGATGCAGCTCGGAGGCTTTTTACCAGCATTACCAGCCTTTACAGCGACCGGTGATATGGCAGCGATATTCGGTATCGTACTGGGACTCCTTATAGTAGCAGCGTTGATGGTGGGAAACATAGTGTTCGTGAAATGGGTGAGAAAGAAATATGGGCCTTTTGTAGGAGTGTGATGAGATAAAATGGAACCAGTAATGATGATTTTGATAGTGGGATGTGTGGTGATAGGTGGGTTACTTGCAAGTTTAGGCGCTCATCTATTACCAGTGGGCGGTGCACCAGCGGCAATGGGCACAGCAACAGGAATCGCAACGGGGACAGTCCAGATAATGCTTGGAGCGGTAATGACCGGGTTATTCACAGCGGCATCAGTGGCTACGTTCACAGACAGTCTCCTTCTCGTATCGTTATCCGGTGCAGTCGGCGCTACGGTGATGATGTGTGTGGTCATGTTCATGGCGAATATCGTTTATGCCTTTGGCTGTGGTATCGTTCCAATTTCAGGCAGAGTAGACGTGGACCCGATAACAAAGGAGCCACAAGCTCCGTACAGGACACCTCAAACCGATGGGCACGGCGTGCCAAACGTGGTTTATGTATCCGGCGCCATAGGAGGGTTCTTAGCAGGTTTCGCCGGTGCGCTCATGTACTACGCGCTACTGAACTACGCACACTTTTCAGCAGGCCTGGCAGCGATTGTGGCGTTATCTATCTTCGTAGCCAACGCGATACTTGCAGCGTACAACATACGAGGCACCATAGAAGGATTCCATGACCCGAAGTTCAAGCGACTGCCAAAAGCACTGATCTCATCGTTTGCGGTCTCGCTGCTTTGCGGAATAGTGGTCGTGCTTGCAGCAACGATATTAGGAGGAGCGTTGTAAAATGACAGTAACACCAGCAGTAATAGAAGAAGAAGAGCCAACAAAAAAGGGTTTGTCGTTCAAATTCCCGCCGGAAGAGACGGAGATGGGACTCATCGCAGGTATAATTGGCGCGGTGATAGTCATATTTACGGGCTTGCCAGCAGTGATAAAAGGAGTGGGGCTACTTTTAGTCTTACTCTGGGGTATGGATTCAGTGCGAAAGACGTCTAAGTATGGATTAGGGACTGGCGTTCCATCCATAGGCGTGCTGGCGACAGGTTATGGTGTCGTAGGAGCGCTGATGGGATTGGCCGTCGCAGAGTATGGTAGAGTGGGTCAGTTGTATCCGGCAGTGTTGGTTGGTGTCATAGTCATGGGCGCCATTGGCCTGGTATCAGGGATATTTGCGAACGGTGAGAAGTTCATAGCGATGAAAATACCGAGATTAGAGCGGGCGATGATGGAGTTAGGAATGGCAGGGACACTTGCAATCTTGCTCGAATGTTCCATCTTGACCGGCTCGCTGAGCTTCGCCGCAGTGGTAGACAACGTAATGACTACAGGGCTTATTGCACTGCTGTTCATCTTCAATTGTTTTGCGATGCTCCATCCGTACAATGCATGTCTCGGACCAGATGAGCGAAGAGAGAGAACAAGAATGTGTGCGGTAGAGATTTCAGGGTTGATATGCGTCCTGTTGGGATTAGCTATGATCGGACTCGGTACTTCTCCGTATGGGATTTTAGACGGAGTGTCACTGGTAGTCTTTGGAGCGATCGTATGGGTAGTGTTCTTCAGGATGTTCATCAAAGCCTGCATGGATGAGTGCTATGCGACAGTCGGAACAGGATTGATCAAAACGATAGAATAAAGGAAGGAGGAAAAAAAGAAAACATGATCGTAATCAATGAGAAGTTTGGTATTGTTTTGGATCCAGACACGCTTACCGTAGGAGTCAGCAGACCGGGGTTCTATAAAGTGAATCTTGCACCGATAGAAGAGCAAATAACGGTTATGGAAGATGCAGTGGACGACCTGCTCAATTGCCTTGATCCAACAACCGGTTTCAAACTGTCACAGCCAAACAGAGAGGGAGCGTTGAGTAACGCGGGCTTCATGACCTTTTTCATGCTCGGAATTACCTTTGCTATATTAGCGGTCGCAATAGTGTTCATAGCCTTAGGAGGAGGTGTGTGAAGATGGCAGAGAAGAAAGAAGTTCCGGATGGATGGCCGCTGGTAACCGGCGACTATGAAGTAGGCGATCCGCAGAGTTGCGTGGCAATATCCTCAAATGGGTCGTATTTCCACATGGAACATTTGAAAGGAGTCGCAATACAGGGACCGGACAAGACAGAGAACATCGGGTTAGAGAAGATAATGACGAACGTCATCTCAAACCCAAACATACGATTCATCATCGCAGGAGGTGCGGAAGTTCCGGGGCATATAAGTGCTGGTTCTTTGATAGCACTGGTGGCGAACGGTGTTGACCCGTCGACTCATAAGATAATCGGAACCCCGGGAGCAATTCCATTCATCGAGAACTTACCGAGTGAAGCAGTGGAGCGATTTAGACAGCAGGTGGAAGTAATAGACATGATCGGGGAGGAAGATTACGGGAAATTAAATGCAAAGGTCAAGGAGCTTACAGCTCGTGACCCGGGAGCGTTTCCTGAAGATCCGATAATTGTGAAAATGGGCGGCGAGGAAGCGGGTGCAGCAGTGTTAGAAATGCCGTTGGCCATGCCTGCCACTCCTCAGATGTCCACAATCGACCGTGCCACGGCGCAGATAACCTACAAGACAACGATAATGGCGAGGGACCAGAAGTTAACTTCAGGGCTATCGAAAAACGGTCTTTTCGGACTCATGGCGGGGTTGATAAGCGCGTTCATCTTCCTTTTGCCACTCATATTGGGGGTGATATAAATGGCGCCACAGAAGGTAGTACAACAAACACCGGAAACGGCGGTTTTAACTGCACGAATAGAGGACCTGAGACACTTTATAACGATGATCGGCCGTGATTCACGGTTCGCAGCGGGACTCTGGGCTGGATTCGTAAAAGGTCTGGCAATCGGGATTTTCGTAAGTACCCTTTTCGTCGGTCTTAAACTTTTGGTAATGGTGTAGGTAGGAGGATAAGAGGAGAAAAGAAGAATGGGAGAAGAGAAAGAACGAGAAAAGGAGATGGAAGAGGAGATTCTGGAGAAACTGGAGGCAGAACTGGAGGAGAAAGCTGTTCCTGTCGCGGTAACGCCACCAGAGCACACAAAACTCCTGGAGCGAATAAATGACATGGATGAACGAGTGGAATTCGTCGCAGGAGAACTCTGGCAACGACAGGGCGAAAAGATAGGCTTAACTGTGGGCCTTTTATACGGCGTAATGATAGGAATAGTTACGTATGTGATATTCCTGATGGCATAAATAGGAGGAAGACGGAAAAAAATGTTTTTGTTTGATAGAGAACAGAGTATATTTGATATTGCGGGATTGAAGATAGGAGGACAGCCGGGACAGCAAGCAACTGTTCTTTGTGGCACGATATTCTACGCGAAGCATTATCTGGTCGAAGATGCGGATAAAGGGATATTTGACAAGAAAGCAGCGGAAGGGGTGTTGAAGACGCAGGAGGAATTCTCTGATTTGACCGGAAATCCATGCATAATGCAGATATTTTCGGAATCGCCCGAGGCGATGGAGAAAGAGATCGAATTCTGTACAGGGGTAAGCGACGTTCCTTTCTTAATCGACTCTACGGTAGCAGAGACGAAAGTTGCAGGACTCAAGTACGCAGATGAAGTGGGGCTGACAGAGAAAGCGGTGTATAATTCAATAAACATATCGTGTACGGATGAGGAGATCGAAGCGATTAAGAATTCCAGAATAGAAGCCTCGATTGTACTGGCGTTCAATCCAAAAGATTCCAAGGTTGCAGGGAAGATTGACCTGTTAGAGACCGGAGCAGGCACCGTAGAGAAAGGGTTGATCTATCTGGCGCGGGACCTGGGCATAACGAAACCACTGTGTGATGCGGCAACGCTACCCATCGGCGCAGGAGCTGGCTCTTCTATCGCTGCAGGCTTTGCCGTCAAGTCGAAATTCGGTGTCCCGGTAGGATTGGGTATCCACAATGCACCTTCTGCGTGGACCTGGCTGAAGGCGTTCAGAAAGGAGCACGCGGAAAAAATCGCTGATCCAGAGAGACCGGGTAAAACTAAATGGGCGGGACTCGGTGCAGACGTGTTCAAAATCTGCGATGTTGCCTCGAACATTATGCCAATCATCGCGGGTCATGATTTCGTGCTTTACGGACCAATAGAGAATGCATCACTGGCATTCCCGCTTGTTGGCATGGCGGACATGATTGTGTCAGAAGCGAACACGGCAGAACACGAGATCGAGGCAGTGGAACCGCATCCAATTGTAAACCTGGGCGCATAAGTTTTTTGGGGGGTTTTTTATTTATCCCCCTCTTTTTTATTTTTTTATTTATGGTATGAATCCTTATAGGATTGTAACAAGTCCCGATGTAGCGGTAAAACTATGAATGAAACCATGAAGATGGAGCAAGAAGAGACTGAAAGGAGGTATGTGACCGCGAGATGGCTGGACTGGGGGGCGATTTGATGTTAGCAGAACTCTTTATACTTTTTGCATTAATTGTAATGGTAGTCGTGGTGTACTACGTGTTCAAGGCAGTTAAGCATCTCATTGTGAATTCGATACTCGGGGTGCTAGTGCTTTTAGCTGCAAACTTCGTCCTCGGATTGAATATCGCATACACCTGGGTGGTCATCCTGATATGTGCGATCGGGGGCGTCATCGGTGCGGTCATTATCATTCTTTTACATCTATTTATGGGAATGTTCTGATAGGTCTTTATTACGCAGATGCCGTGGCACGGCATCCAAACACCAAAAGTAGAGTAGAAAAGATTTAAATATTTGCGTGCTCTTATAGTCACTATCTTAGAGGTGAGTATAATTGTTAGAGCGATTGGACTCCGGATTATATGAGGATGGTAGCTTTGAAATAAAGGAGGAGCCGTTTTATTTACCGCAAGGAAGCGAGGTTGCGCTATTTGAAGCAGCATATAAGAACAAACTTCCTGTTATGCTGAAGGGCCCTACAGGAAGTGGTAAAACACGATTAGTTGAGTACATGGCCTGGAAGTTAGGTCGGCCACTCTTTACCGTTGCCTGTCATGATGATTTAAGTGGGAATGACCTGACGGGAAGGTACATCATTAAAGGCGATGAAGTTGAGTGGATTGATGGTCCTCTTCTTATGGCGGTTAAAAATGGTGGAATCATTTATCTGGATGAAGTCGTGGAAGCACGAAAAGACACCACGGTCGTCATTCATCCATTAACAGATTATAGAAGATCTTTGTTGATAGAGAAACTCGGAATGATATTCCACGCCCCGGATGAATTTATGCTGGTAATTAGTTACAATCCCGGTTACCAGAGCGTCTTGAAAGAATTGAAACAGAGCACAAGACAGCGGTTTGTAAGTATCAATCTCGGCTGGCCAACCGAAGATTTAGAAACTCAAATTGTTCTTCAGGAGACGGGTGTCGAAGAGGATACGGCAAGAAGATTGGTAAAAGCCGCGAATAAGATACGAAATCTTATTCATCAAGGACTCGAAGAAGGCGTTTCTACCAGAGAGCTCGTTTATGCGGGCACCTTGCTCAAAAGTGGCGTGCCAATGAGAGACGCGCTCTATTCGACTATGACTGAGCCTTTAACGCACGATGCAGATCTCAAAAGAAGCATAGAAGAAATCCTCAAAAATTACTTTAACCTGTAGCTTAATGTCAGATTGATTAACCGCAGAGTTCACGGAGAACGCAGAGGATGTAGGTTTAGAGGTTTTAGGGCGGCTACTAATACCTGACAACTAACCCCTAACCAGGCATCTAAAATCCTCTCTGAACTCAGCGTTCTCGGCGGTAAATTTTAAATGCGAGAAAGTAAAGGTAACTATTGTGGGTTAGCCTGAAGATGGCAGGAAATTCTATCAAACGTGCTCTTGGAGAGAGGAAAATAAAGAAACTGCTTGAGGAGCACTACGAAGGTGAAGTACTTGAGAAATTAGTTGGCAAATTGTATCCTTTGCTCGATAGAGTGGGTTATGAAGGTTTAGAGGAGGTTGTGGGTCTTAGTGCTCAGGTCGCCCGGTATAGTAAGGGAACCGCGGTTAGGTTGCTTGAGAAGAGTCCCGGTCTCATTGATACTTTGCTGGAATACGGCGATAAAGAATTGGTGATGAAGGTCTACGGCCTTTGTCGTCAGGTCGCCCGGGATACTATTTTTGTTGCTGCACGGTTGCTTGATGAGAGCCCAGAGATTATTGATCAGTTGCTGAAGCACGGCGATAAAGAATTGGTCAAGAAGGTTTATGACCTTTGTAGTCGGGTTGTAGAGTATAATTGTAGAACCGGGATCAGGTTGCTTGGGATGAGTCCCGAGCTTATTGACAGAGTGGGTTATGAAGGTTTAGAGAAGGTTGCGGGTCTTAGCAGTCAGGTTGCCAGGGATCATAGTGATGTTGCGGTTAGGTTGCTGGAGATGAGTCCCGAACTTGTTGACAGGGTGGGTTATGAAGGTTTAGAGCGGGTTGCAGACCTTAGTACTCAGGTCGCCAATGCCCATAGAGAGATCGCGATCAGTTTGCTGGAGCTGGGTCCTGAACTCGTTGATAAAGTAGGTTATGAAGGGTTGGAGCGGGTTGCAGACCTTAGTACTCAGGTCGCCAGGTATAGTTGGCGAACGGCGGTTAGTTTGCTGGGTAGTAGTCCAGAGCTTATTGATCGAGTAGGATATGACGGGTTAGAGGAAGTTGCGGCATTCTGTAGTCAGATTGCCGAAGAGGATAGTTTTGTCGCAGCTCGGCTGCTGGAGATGAGTCCGAATCTCGTTGATCGAGTTGATAATGATTGCTTGGAGAAGATTGCGAATCTTTGTCGTCAGGTCAACAAGGATGATGGTTTTGTTGCTGCTAAATTACTTGATGGGAGTCCTGATTTCATTGCGGAATTGCTCAAATACGGTGATAAAGAGTTCGTTACGAGTGTTTATGGTCTCAGTTGTCAGATAGCAGAGGATTATAATTGGAGAACGGCTGTTCGATTGCTCAATGAATGTCCTGATCTCTTTAAGCAATTGCACAAATACGGTGATAAAGAATTAGTGAAGAAGGTGTATGAGCTTTGTATTCAGGTCGCCGGGTATAGTGGGAGTACCGCCATTAGTTTGCTGGAGGTGAGTCCCGATCTAATTGATAGGGTTGGTTATGACGGGTTAGAGAAAGTTGCCGCCCAAGCTTCTGAGTTAGCAGAGATAGGAGAAGGAAGGGCAACATCGTTTGTGAGGGGCGAGTCATCTGAATACGCTGCTTTTATTGAAGTGCTCACACAAGGTCTTGCGCTGAAGAAAGTAAAACCCGTTTTGTCAACTTATCTGAGTGCATTATTAGGTTACAGGATCGAGATTGTGGAAGCACGGGGAGCCTCAACCGACGGTGCGAGGATCTATCTTCCAGAGCGAGTTCAGGAGTTTCGAGAAGAAGATAGGAATTTCACGATGTACAAAGTTATAGCGACCCATGAAGAAGCTCATTTAGAATACGG
>JAUXGS010000055.1 GCA_030621945.1 Methanosarcinales archaeon
ACAAAGTTACTGGGATGAGAGATTGGAAGCGGGATTATGGCATGCAAATAGAGGTACGCTGCTGGGAGAGCAGCGATGCAAAAACAGGAGCACCAACAAGACTTCCTTACGAGACGTTAGAGAAATTAGCGGAAAGAATAACAACTGAAGTACCTGCAGTTGTTAGTGTTACGTATAACATAACCAAAAAGCCACCGTCAACGATAGAAGTGGTTTAATCGTCCTCTTTTGGATAGAGGTGAGGCACGTACGCACCAGTGCGGGGTAATGTTGCCTGAGTGGGTATTCGAACGGCCACTAAACGGTTTAATCCAGCATTTTTTAAAAAACGTCTAATATACAAAAGCCAGCAATTGACCCCCGACACCATTCTCAATCGCTTTTTCATGCGACATCACGCCTTTTGAAGTTGTAAGTATAAGCAGCCCAAAATCTCGTGCCGGGAGCAGCCTCTTCTCCCAATCCTCATATTCTTTCATACGGACGTAAAACCGCGGCTTTATCGCATTGCAATCGTTTATTTTACCGCGGAGCTGCACCTTAAAAAGACCTGCTTTTCCGTCTTCAACAAATTCAAATTCGTCTATATAACCTCCTTCCTTCATTACACTCAGCACGTTCCCAATCAGCGTCGAGGCGGGTTTTATCATACATTCCATCTTCCCGACTCGCTCAGTATTCTTAATATGCGAAAGAGCATCTGCAAGCGGATCATTTAGCGACATTTTTTCTTCTCATCTTTTATTCCATCTCGGCATATAAAAATATATGAACTTTCCACAATTTCTCTGCTTTTGGATAACTTCTTCTTTCCACGAAACAGCTTTAGTTAGTTGTACTTCCTAAATCCTATTTCCCTCGCTATCTCTCTGAAGCACTGTCTGCACAGATAAATCTCATATCTACGAATCAGACCTCTCCTTCTGCCGCATCGTCTGCATGTGTTTGCACCTCTCCCAAATCTCTTCGTCCTCTCTTTTACCATCTTACCTCACTTTATTCTTCATTCACTATACCTCTCTCGCCATAAAATATTTATCTCCTTCTTCTATATCATGTTTAAGTAGCAGGATGCTATAAATATTTATAAGGGGCCTTCAAAATCATCCCTGATTTATCTATACCATAATATAAATAGGAGTTAATAACGAATCCTTGGAGGTATCTTTGATTGCAGGGGTATCACGCTAAATTTAAATAAATATAAATATAAACCAGATAACAGAAAGAAGGCGTAAGCAATGGCGGGAGAAGAAGATGAAATTAGACACCAATGACCGGAAAATTGTTGAAATGCTACAAAAAGACGCTACACTCTCGTACGGAGTGATAGCAGAGAGATTGGGTCTAACTGAGGGCGAAGTGGAGGGAAGAATTAGTAGACTTTCTGACACCAGAACCAAGATTCTAATAGTTGATGACGAACTGGATACTTTGTTACCGCTGAAAAGGGCGTTGGAAATAGAGGACTTCAATGTCATCGAAGCTCAAGACGGTATCGAGGCACTGGAAAGGGTGGGGTCGGACATTCCTGATTTGATTCTTCTCGATTTGATGCTGCCCAAGCTAAATGGATTTGAGGTCTGTCAGCGGCTGAAACAGGATGAAGCAACGAGTTCCATTCCGATAATTATGCCCACCGCAAAGGGCGAGACTTCAGACAAGGTCGAAGGCATTGAAATAGGTGCCGATGACTACGTTACAAAACCGTTTGACTTGGATGAATTGAAGGCGAGGATAAAGGCTGTTCTGCGCAGAACGACTCCTTAAAAGCGGTATTCAGTCCAGCAAGTAGCATGCATACTGGTAAGGAAATCGAGGTAAATGAAGGTAAAGATAGAGAGGGATACCATAGCGATTATTCTTCTAATCTGCATCGTCCTTATCTGCGTTGTAACTTTGCTGGGTTTCAAGTCCCACGGAGAAGTGGAAGATCTCGTGCGGCAGCAGTTCAATGAGCAGCAGTTGATGCTGGCAAGACAGGCGGCTTTAGGCATCGAGGGATTCGCAGATGAGCGTGTAACCATTATAGAAATACTTGCCCGGGATAGGTCTGGTGACTCAATTAGCGACATAACGGGGTGCTTTAAGACGATCTACGAGGAAACCAGCGGTTTTTACAGTATCGAGTTTATTGATGCGAATGGTGTGGTGGTGTACGGCTACCCGGAACATAGTGCACCGGTTGGATATGACCTGTATGCGGAGAACATGAGCGGCACATTCGATTCGGCACGGGACAAAAAAGAAACGAATATTTCCAGTCCAACACCACTATTCGAGGGGGGATTGGGCTCATTCATCTGGGTTCCCGTATATGAGGAAGAAGAATTCAGGGGTGTCATCCTCGCTATTATACGAACGACCACCATCACAGACCGATTTCTCGAACCAATCATGCAGGACAGAACGGGGTATGTGTACATGATAGACAATAAGGGAAAATCGCTCTACGATGGTACGAGAAGAGAAGCAATCGGTAAGAACTACATCAAGATGCTGAGCGAGGATAACGATGCATGGCTGAAAATTCTCAACGAGCAGATGAACGGCTCTGAAGGGACTGCTGTTTACTTCGATGAAGGATCGAGGTCAGAACAGATCGTGGCGTATGCGCCAGTACGATGGCGTGACCAATTATGGTCAGTTGCTATCTCTGTACCGGCAAGCGAGGTAGACGATTTGATACGCTCGGTTTATGTCAAGCAAATGACATTTTTAGGCATTGTCATCGCAATCATCCTGGGCGGAAGCCTTGGATTAATCGTGATGTACTCAAGGTGGAACAAAACGCTGGAAGCAGAGGTAAAATTGAAGACCGGCGACCTGATTCAATCGAATAAAGAACTCGCACTGGCAAACGAACGGCTCAAAGAACTGGACAAATTAAAATCCGACTTTGTTTCTATGGTATCGCATGAACTCAAGACACCGCTTGCCGCCATGAGAACATCAGCGCAAGTACTTGAAGTAACAGACATCAATACAGAGACGAAGGGAGAAATGCTGGACATTATTCTCAGGAACATAGACCGTCAGACGAACCTTGTTAATGACCTGCTGGACCTGTCCCGAATAGAATCAGGCAGAATGGAATTGAAGTTCGAGAAACTATCGCTGGATTCGATAATTGCGGATTCTGTAGAAAGTGTGAGGCCGGCAGCTATGGACAAGGGCTTAACATTGGATGTCGAATTACCGGACGGTCTTGCATCGGTTAAGGCGGATCGAGAAAAGCTCACTCCGGTAATCATAAACCTCCTTAATAACGCTATTAAATTCACGCCGAGCGGTGGAGGGGAAATTATTATTAAGGTCAGAGAGTTGAACGGGCAGGTAGAAGTCAGGGTCAGCGACACAGGGATAGGTATCCCACCAGAAGACCTGGATAGGGTGTTCGACAAGTTTTACCAGGTTGACAGCACGCTGACCAGAGAAGCGGGTGGAACCGGTCTCGGACTTGCGATATGCAAGGGTATAATTGACGCCCACAATGGAAAAATATGGGCGGAGAGCGAACTCGGTAAGGGAAGTACTTTTAGCCTCACGCTGGAGAAATGGAGTGGGTGATAAGGCCGATTGAATGCTCATTCACTAAACCCTTTTCTTTTAGAAAAAGAAAAAAGCGTTTTCGGAAAAGAAAACATCAACCCCTCTTCTCAAGTATTTTGTTCAAATCTCCATAAAATCGTATCAATAACCGGATTGTCTCGCTATCCTCGTTTAGCGTAAAAGTTCTAATCTGCTTGCCTACTCTACTTTCCTTTACCATATCCTGTTTTAGAAGCGGCTCGATTACGCGTGCAACACTGGAGTGAGAAAGCCCCGTCTCCTCTGCAATGCCGGACAGATACGTTGTCGTGCCACGAGTTCTTATTAAATACTCCAAGACAACGAGCTGCGCGTTCCTTCCAAACACCTTCTCAAATTCGTTCATCGGTACTGATTTGTTTTTTAGCGAAATTTAGCGATGGATAGTTAGCCATACCAATATTTCGAACTACCTCTTTTTATTCTTTTCGGTTTTGCTAAAAACAGATAACTTTAAATAAGGCTACTTGATTATTAATAAACAGGCTTGCCGGAAAAAGGCAAAGCATTGAGATATAAAAAGGAGACGATGAAAAAAGATGAGAAAAGAAGAAGGGATGAAACGAATGAATGGAAAAAATTTGGTAGAAATGAAAATACCGACAGAAGAGGTCAGAAATATAGATGCCCTCGTTAGCGAGGGATATTATGGGAGCAGAAGTGATGCAATCAGCGATATAATCAGACGCGGTGCGGCGCAGCTTAGATCGAGATATTGGGGTGTAACCACAAGAGGCGGTGAAGGGGCATGAGAATTGCGAAGAGAACAATTGTAACGAGTTTTGCAGTGGTGGCTTTGGTGCTCCTTGCAACTGCCATGGCATCTGCCGCAGATGGTCCAGCCGTTATGATTACGGACTACACCGTGGAGCCCGAAGTTCTGATGCCCGGCGATACTGGCACGATTACGCTAACCATAAAAAATATGGATACTCAATCTTCAGAGTCAGAGACGATTGTTGAGAATCCATCGTTAGGCTCACAGAAGACAGCCACGTCAACAAGAGGTATAAGTGCAGAGATAGATACCATACGGCTGAGCAGCCGAAACAGTGCGATAGAATGGCTGAGCGAAGGAACTCAACGCGCCGAATACTTCAACGTAGGTGCTTTGGGACCTGGAGAGAGTATAACAATCTCGTTACCGATAAAAGCTGCAGCCTACGCCCGTGACGGCACGTACTTCCCTGAAGTGTACATAGAAGTGGATAATGGTGAAAATGTGAGATTTCCAATCCCCGTGAAAGTGGAGAGCAGTAGCGTAGAACTACTCGAGAAAGACGTTCCTTCGGAGATTTCGCTCAGCGAGTCAAAGGGGATAGCGATTGTAGTGGCGAATAACAGACCTAATTCAGTAAGCGGTGTAAATGTGCTCGTAAAAACAGAAAGCGGGGAGTTAGAATTCATGCCAGAGCGAATCTTCATAGGTAATTTAGCGGCGTATGAAAAGAGAGAAGTGAATTTCACTCTTACTCCTCTTTCTGCAGGAGATAAGGATATCACTTTTGAGGTCGAGTATAAGAACGGCAAAAATACACAGCACAGCGAGCTTGCATCGTCTGTAAGGGTAAAAAGCGGTTCCGACGTGAAGCTTATCCTGGTGAATGTACCCGATTGAAGGGGGATGTCGCGAAGATAGACTTTGACGTCGCTAATGGAATGGCGAAGGAGATCAAAGCAGTATCCGTAATGCCTGTGAGCAACGAAGAGGGAGGAGTGAATATATTGCCCTCGGAATATTTCATTGGTGACATGGAAGCAGGGGATGTCTTTTCCGCTTCTTTTGATGTTGACACCAGCGAACTAAGTGTAGGGGATAACAGAATTGCGTTCAAACTGGCGTTCAAGGATATAAACACCGACAGGACATACGAAACACCGGGTTACGAAGTGCACATAGAAGTAAAAGAGCCGCAGAAGAATGCGTTACCAGCTATGTCTATGTCCTTCGTTGCAATTCCCGTAATCCTGTTATCAATTGTTGCGGTCGTCTGGGTTCGAGTAAAGCAAAGGAAAAGAAGTGTAGAAAGATCCGAGCGGAGCATCTAAGCAAGATTTACAGGATGGGCGAGATAAAGGTCCAGGCGCTGCGAGATGTGAACTTAGAGATAGACGAAGGCGAGTACCTCGCTATCGTGGGGTCTTCAGGCTCTGGCAAATCTACACTTTTGAATATGCTTGGATGCCTGGATACGCCGACGAGCGGTGCGGTATTCATTGACGATGTGAATACCATCTCGCTAAGCGAGAACGAGCTTGCGGAGATACGAAGGGAAAAAATAGGATTCATCTTCCAGCACTTTAATCTCATTCATTCTTTGAATGCGCTGGAAAACGTTGCGCTTCCCATGTTCTTCGCAGGCGTGAGCAGTGAGGAGCGTATAAAGAGAGCTGCGGAACTGCTTACAAAGGTTGGGCTCGGAGAGCGCTTGCATCATAAACCATCGGAGATGAGTGGCGGGCAGCAACAGCGAGTGGCTATTGCACGAGCGCTTTCTAACAACCCCGCGATAATCATCGGCGACGAGCCAACCGGGAATTTGGATAGCGCATCTGGAGATGCAATAATGGACATCTTGGAAGGTTTGAGTCGCGAAGGAAAGACGGTAATCCTGGTGACGCACGATGCGGAGATTGCAGCACATGCACAGAGAATAATAAGGATGAAAGACGGGAGATTCATCGAAGAATGAAGGGATTTAAGAGATAACGACCACAAAACATGCCTGATTGGACAGGGGATTGCGAATGACTATTTTGACGAAGAGATTCGCGTCAACGACAGGATAACGATAGGAGGGAGCAAGTTCAGGGTCGTGGGAGTA
>JAUXGS010000213.1 GCA_030621945.1 Methanosarcinales archaeon
CGCTTCACTTCCTTCACCGTATCCTCTACTATTGCAGGATCAACTTTTGATACCGACCTACCGGTTCCTATCAGTTCCGGAGGTTCAACTGCAACTGCATACGGCTTCAGTTCCGCAACTGCCGTGCTCACTGCGATGTTATTCGTACAGACAATAGTTAGAAGATTTAAGCTCGCTGCTTTGGTAATGATAAAATCTATATCAGCTATTTTCAGCCGGTGCTCAGAATGATTTACCAATGTCCCTGCTGTGCCCGCTTCCTTTACGGATTCCAGCGTTACGAACCCAGTTTGACTGCCGGGCTCCACAGCGTCAACATGCTGTGCGAAACAAGGTATATCTACCGATGATGCTATCTTCGCAAGATCCACCTGCTGCGGACAGATAGCAATACTTACACCCTGCTCGACTGCAACCTCTTCGCATATTTTAGCGAGTTTTAAACCTTTATTACCCGCGGACTCCACGTATGCCTTTTCGTTCAACACGATTACCGGCAGTTCTATTTTCAATCCTGATTTCATTTCTTTTCTCTCCTCCACACTCTTTAAATACTGGATATGCTGTCTTATAACTTTTTCGTTTTCCTTTTTAGAAGAAGAGAAGATTTACAAAAATTTTAGGTTGACCCCTCGAGTATTCTCTCGACCACTTCCTTTATGTCCTTTGAAACTTTCTCCTTCTCTCTATCGCCCGCCACAATAAACGTATTGTCAAAGTAACTTTTAAGCGCTAAAAACAGTTCCCTGACTTTCTCTAACCTCTTCTCCTCCTCAAACAGTTCAACGTTGTCTCTGGATCTGGTAATTCTATCTAAACAAACCCGTGGCGGTGTGTCAATAATAAACGTAAGGTTCGGCTTTCTAAATCGTGAGTTAATCTCTTTTAAAAACTCTACGTCGTTATCCACAGCACCAAACGCTAAGGATGACAGGATATATCGGTCTGAGATGACGATTTTCTTTTCTTCCAACGCAGGTTCGATCTCGGTCTCTAAATGCTCCGCTCGATCCGCCGCAAAAAGCAGTTGTAATGCGAACAACGATAACTCCGGGTTACGATTAAGCGCGGATTTAATCAACTTGCCGATAGGTGAAGCTGTTGGCTCCTTGGTCAGCACAACCTCTTTGTTTTTGCCTTTAAGAAACTCAGCTAAAATCGCAGCCTGCGTTGACAACCCTGCGCCGTCTAAGCCCTCAATCACAATCAGTATCCCATTTTCACCGGTCATACTATTACTATTCCCTCATAGCATATTCCTACATTTAAATCTTGCACTCCCTCCACTCACTGAACGAGGTCACTGGATATGCAACGCAACTAGCATATAAGGAGAAAATCGGCGATAACGCCCTCTTATTTTCTATGGGGTGGACAGAGGTGCTGCTTATCAACACGTGGGAATGGATATATCCTCTCCTAATACTTCCTCCTTATCCATGGTGGCAACGCAAATTACTCTATCCGCCCCACCGTAGTAGATGTAGTATTTATTCCTTACCTCACATGCCCCGCACGTAAACACAACCCGAGGGACCTCTCCTCGTAGTTCATAATACGTCTCTGGTTCAAGGATAGGTTCAGGATACCTATACAACAATTTTGAAGGGTCATCCAGGCAAAATATCGCTGCGCCTAATCGATATACCTCATCCTCATCAACACTATGGTATATCAGCAGCCATCCTTTATCCGTTCTTATTGGCGGAGCACCTGCACCTATCTTCCCACTCTCCCAGGTTCCTTTGCCGCGTGGTGCCATAATCTCTCGCTGTCCATGCCACTCGGTTAAGTTATCTGAGTACGCAATCCAGATGCCCATAGGCTCTTTATCCATGGGTCTATGGAGAAGCACGTATTTACCATTAATCTTCTCAGGAAAGAGAGCGGCATTTTTGTTATTCATCTCCGGCCATTCGAACTCGTGTCTTTTCCAGTTGATGAAGTTATCTGTACTGGCTATGCCGATCCGTATCCCATGCTCAGAATAAGCGGTATAAGTCATATAATAGCGGTTCTCAATCTTTACTACCCGTGGGTCCTCACATCCTCGGGGCTCCAAGATTCGTTTCGGAGTGAAAACCGGTTTGTCAAAGCGAAAGAAGTTGAAGCCATCTGTACTTACCGCATATCCGATTCGTGAAATGCCATCCTTTCCCATAGCCC
>JAUXGS010000074.1 GCA_030621945.1 Methanosarcinales archaeon
AGGGATGAAAAAAGCATTGATAGAACTGGGAAAAAGTCTGGTAGAGGCGTTAGTAATCGTTATTCTCATAGTTTCTGTAGCATACGCAGCCACGGGGTCGTGGCATATTGGATTTGCTGTTGAATCGGGGAGTATGAAACCAAATATGCAGGTGGGTGATTTGATCTTCGTGCAAGCCCCACATCGCACAAACATCATACCATATGAAGAAGGCAAAATACTTAATTATACAACCTTCAGCGAGTATGGCGACGTGATTATCTACCGCCCGAATGGGTATTCTTCTGCAACGCCAATAATACACCGGGCAATGTATTGGGTGGAAGCAGGGGGGAAGATGCCTGATGGGAAGCCCGCTCCACATGCCGGGTACATAACCAAGGGGGATAATAATTTGGGTTATGACCAGCCAATGCTTGGCGTTGAGCCTGTGAAGCCCGAATGGGTGATAGCAGTGGCGAAAGCACGAGTCCCTTACTTGGGTTACCCCTCTCTAATCTTGAAGAAAGGTTTTTAAACAGGGAGAGTGAATAGAATAATAAGAAACCATGGGTAGAAAGCCAGCTCGGATGTACACGAGAGTATCAGGACATGCGTATGTGCGAAAGGAATACATGGGCGGAGTTCCGGGAAGCAAGATAACGATCTTCGATATGGGCAATCTCAGCGCGGAGTTCCCTGTTTCTTTATCCTTAGTTGCGAAGGAAGCGTGTCAAATAAGACACAATGCATTGGAAGCGGCACGGATTTTTGCTAACCGGTATCTGGTGAATGGTGTGGGGCGAAATAATTTTCACCTGAAAATACGGTTGTATCCGCACCATGTGCTGAGAGAAAACAAGTTGGCGACCGGTGCAGGAGCAGACCGTGTATCGAGTGGCATGCGACATGCGTTTGGGAGAGCGGTAAGTACGGCAGCGAGGGTGAAGAGAGGGCAGAAGATGCTCAGCGTCGCAGTTGAGGGGGATAATGTCGAATACGCGAAGGACGCATTGAAGAGGGCAAGTTATAAACTGCCTACACCGTGTAAGATCGTTATAGATAAAGGTGAGGAGTTAGTGACTGCGTAAGTAACTTGTGGATAGTTATTAATTAGATAGGCTATACTTGGAAGCGAGCTGACAGAAGTTTTATTAATTCTCGCAAATATTTAATTTGAGGGTTAAATAACGGAAAGGGGTTAAAGATGGAACTTGAAACAAAAGCATTCCCGAAATTGCTTGTCCGGCCAGTAGTGGTGGTTACAACGATATCAGAGCGGGGGATATCGAATGCCGCACCTTTCAGCCTCAATTCGCCGATAAGCTTCGATCCGCCTTTATACGGGTTCTCGTGCAATCCTGCGCACGACACGTTGAAGAACATCCGTGAGAATGGCGAGTTCGTAGTGAACGTGGTTGGGAAGGACTTTGGTGCGCTAATGCATGTTCTGGAGGTGGATTATCCGTATGAGGATAACGAGTTGGTGCATGCGGGATTAACGGAAGAGAGGGCGAAGGCGGTGAAGCCGCCGAGGATAAAGGAAGCGATAGCATGGATCGAATGCAAGCGTGAAAAGGAAGTTGAGCTGGGCGAGCATGTTTTGATTGTTGGGCGGATATTAGCGATAGGCGTGAAGGACGAGTTCTGGAAGGAAACAGAAGTGCTCGATATGGAAATAGCGAAACCTTTATGCCATATAGCGGGGGAATTCTTTGCCGTGGATATGAAAGAGGCGAAATACAAGAGAGCTAAATGAAGAAAGTAGTGCTTGCTTATTCCGGTGGGTTGGACACTTCGGTTTGCATTCCTTTGCTGAGAGAGCATTATGGCTATGATGAAGTAATTGCCGTAATGGTGGATGTAGGCCAGCCGGAGGCTGATATAGACGAGGGTGTAGAACGCGGGAATAAGCTCGGTGACCTATTTAGGCTTATAGATGCTAAGGACGAGTTCGTGCGCGATTACATCTTTCAGTTGATAAAGGCGAATGGCAGCTACGAGGGGTACGTGCTCGGGACTGCGATCGCGAGACCGCTGATAGCAAAGAAAGTGGTGGAAGTTGCGAAGGAAGAAAACGCAGAGGCTGTAGCACATGGCTGTACCGGTAAGGGTAACGACCAGCTAAGATTTGATGCTGTTTTCAGGGCTACTAATTTGGATGTTGTCGCACCGGTACGAGAAATGAGTTTGACGCGGGAAGAGGAGAAGAAATATGCCCTGGAGCACGGCCTCTCTTTTGAATCAGAGAAGCGATGGAGCATAGATGAAAATATCTGGAGCAGGAGCATAGAAGGGGATGAGTTAGAAGACCCTGTGTTCTTTCCGCCTGAAGAGATCTTCCAATGGACTGTTTCTCAGGATAACGCGCCGGACGATGCGGATATAGTAAAAATAGAGTTTGAGCGTGGCATTCCCGTTTCAGTGAACGGTGTAAGAGCGGACGGCGTTTCGCTAATTAAGAGATTGAACGAGGTGGGCGGCAAGCACGGCGTTGGCAGAACTGATATAATCGAAGATCGGGTTCTTGGATTCAAGGCGCGGGAGAATTACGAGCATCCAGCAGCTACTATCCTATTAGAAGCGCATCGTGATCTTGAGCGGTTTGTTCTAACGAGAAACGAGTTGCGGTTCAAAGAATTTGTTGATCAGACCTGGAGTGAGCTGGTATATCAGGGTTTAGTTATGGACCCACTTTATGATGCTCTTAATGCATTCATAGATAAAACGCAGGAACGGGTAAACGGCACGGTGTTTATGAAATTGAAAAAGGGTGTTGCACGCGTAGTGGGACGAGAATCCACCAACGCATTATATTCGGCTGATGTATCCTTTGACGCCAAACAAGAGACTCGGATTGTAGAAGGGTTTTCTGTGTATCACGGTTTTCAGTCAAGGATGTTCAGGAAATCTTTAGAATGAACGTAACCAAAAATCTAATCGTTATCTCTTTTGTGCTATGAACGCAGCAGTGCAAAGATCAAGGATAGAAGGCGAGATAATTGCGCCACCCTCTAAAAGCTATACGCACCGAGCCATTACAATCGCTGCACTGGCGAAGAAAAGCGAGATTGTTTATCCGCTTCTATCGGGAGACACAGAAGCGACAATTAACGCTGCGAAATGCTTAGGAGCAACAGTCGAGGTAGCGGTAGAGCAGGAGGGGCAAGCAAAGAAAATATTGATAGAAGGCACTGAAGGAAGCCCTGATACGCCTGAGGATGTGATAAATGCCGAGAACTCTGGCACTACCTTACGATTCTTCACTGCGGTGTCTGCGTTATGCGAAGGCGCTGCGGTTATAACCGGAGATGCTTCGTTGAGAAAGCGCCCGAATTTGCCGTTGCTGAAAGCGTTAAACGAACTTGGTTCAGAAGCGTTCTCTACAAGAGGAGATGGAACCGCACCAATAGTGGTGAAGGGCAGACTAACAGGTGGAGAAACAGTGATAGATGCATCTATCAGTTCCCAGTTCATCTCCGCATTACTCATCGCATGCCCGCTCGCAGCGAAAGATTCTTATATTCTGGCGAACAATCTTAGTTCAGTACCTTACATGAGAATGACAACCGAGGTCTTAGAGCAAGCAGGTGTTGAGGTCTCCTTTTCCCGTTTGAGTAGTTCTAATGATTATTCTTTTCACGTAGAAGGCGGGAGAAGCTATGATTTACGAAGGTTTACGGTTCCCGGCGATTTTTCTTCCTCCTCTTATCTCTTAGCCGCGGCAGCAATCACGGATTCCGAGTTAAAGGTAAAGAACTTGTTCCCTTCGGCGCAGGGCGATTCCAGGATTGTGGGACTATTGGAGGAGATGGGCGCTAAGATAAACTGGAACAAGGAAGAAGGGGTTGTAGAAGTAAACGGGGCTCAATCGGTGGGTTTAAAAGGGATAAAGGTAAATATGCGTGAGAATCCAGACTTGGTGCCTACAATCGCGGTGTTAGCAGCGGTTGCTGAAGGTAGCACCGAAATAACGGGTGTAGCACATCTAAGATATAAAGAGACGGATAGGCTGAAGTTTCTGACAGAAGAGTTGACGAAGATGGGTGTGCAAATAAAGGAGAAGGAAGACGGGTTGTTGATAGAAGGGGAAGAAAAGTTAAAAGCGGCAAAGGTATATTCCCACGAGGACCACAGATTGGCAATGGCTCTGTGTATTGCTGCTCTTTCTGCAAGAGGCGAAACAGTCGTAGAGGAAGCGGGATGTGCTAATATCTCTTATCCTTCTTTCTTTGAGGATATGCTCAATTTAGGTGCTGATATAACCATCTCTTAGAGGTGGTATAAGAGAAAGAGAAAACTGAAAGAAAATGAATGAAGAGCTGAAGGACGAGATAAGGACTTTTAATGCAAAAGACGTGCTTGTGGAGATGAAGGACCTATCAGGTTCAATGTTGGACCTTGCGTATTCAGCAGTTCTGTACAGCAACCCGGAGATAGCGAACGAGGTATTTAGATTAGAGCAGAAGATGCATTCGCTTTTGTATAAGCTGAGAATAGCGATCATGTTAGGGGCACGGAACTTAGATGACGCAATAGAATTCGCAGGGATATTACAGATCGCCTCTGCGGCGGAGAAAATATCTAATGCCGCGGGGGATATCGCGAAAATAGCAACTTCGGTTGATATCACCAGTTATCTTGACCGCGAGGATTTTGAAGAAGCGATACTAAATGTAAAGATAAAACCATCGTCAGTTTTAAAAAACAAGTCGTTAGAGGACTTAAAGCTTGAGACTGAAACAGGAATGCACGTATTAGCGATGAAAAGGGGCTCTAAGTGGATCCACTCACTGGATAAAGACGAGCGATTGCAGGAAGACGACCTGATTATTGCTTCCGGTCCAACAGAGGGGATACCAGCGTTTTGTAAACTGGCAACGGGTAAGGAGTATAAGGAGCGGGAGAAGGAGAGCGAGGCGGGGATAAAGAGGAAAAGGCTAACGGAGGAAATCGCAGACCTCATCGCGGATATGAAAAACATCTCAGAACTGATGGTTGGGCTCTCGTATTCTGCAGTTACGTTTTATAGCAAAGATATAGCGAAGGAAGTGAAGGATTTGGAAGAGTCAATGGATCGGATGAAGGAAGAGCTGGAGATCTTAGTGATAGATGCGGCAAGAGGGATAACGAAACGGAGTAATTTTGGTGAGCTCCGGGGCTTACTGCACATCGCGTGGTCTTCAGAGATTTTATCCGATGCGGCGTATGAGATTGCGGATGTGGTGCTCCGTGATCTTCCCTTGCATCCGGTCTTTTTAGCTTCGATCGAAGAATCCGATGAGATAATCTTGAAGATGGAAGTAAAGAACGCGGACATATTTGACAGGACGCTCAAGGGGTTGAGAATAGAGACTCGAACCGGAATGTTTATACTGGCAATTCGCAGAAGAGACGGCAGATGGGTTTACAATCCGGCGGGCGATGCGGAGATACGGAATGGCGATTTGCTCATTATGCGTGGCCCACGAGAGGGCGAAGATAAAATGAGAGAGATTTGCGAGGGTTGAAAAATTCAAATCTTCCACATCCCAGAAACATTAGCATAGTCGCAACATCCTCTAAGGGGGGGGGGTATGCAAAACTATAGAAAACACCTTATATAATGAGAACCGACGAATAGCCGTGGAGGTGAAAAAGAAAAAAATGACAA
>JAUXGS010000130.1 GCA_030621945.1 Methanosarcinales archaeon
AGCAATCCTGCAAGATGAATATGTTCATATTATTGTGGTTTATGATAAGAATTTAGGTTCAGCAAACGCAAAAATATATCTAAACGGAAATTTAGATAAATCAGAAGACAGCGCAATTACAATAGACACAAATGCCTTGAATTTATTGATAGGCAATTCTTACAGCTCGAGTGTTGGGGGATTTAGCTCTACCGGCGAAGAGAATTTCAACGGCACAATGGACGAAGTCAGGATTTCAGCATCCGTAAGGAGCGGGGATTGGATTAACACGAGTTACAATAATCAGAACAATCCCGGGACGTTTTATGAGGTGAAAGGTTCAACAGAAGCACCTGAAGGAACTGACCCGGTGCCGGACCCTTCGGCGCTGGTGCTGTTCGCAGCCGGGCTGGTGACGCTGGCGGTGTTCTTCGGCTGGACAAAGAGGGGGGGGAGTTAACTGAGCATCGTTACCGTTACCAAGACCACGGTGGTTGTAGTTACCACCACCACCGCGGGGCAGGTTGCCGCAATGGGTCTCGGAGGAACCTGCGCGCTCATCATCGCCTTGATAGCAAAAGAACTCATATCCGCGGCAGTGGCGGAAGACGGTCAGGGACAGGGACCGAGATTGATGGATGCGATAAAGACGCTTGAGGGCAGTATGGGAATCGCGATTATGCCCATGCTCATCAGCTTCGCAATGGTGGTGGCGATGAAGGTGTCCGAGGTTCTCGGTTGATGGTTGGTGGTTAGGGGGTCGATGTTCCAACGTTAAAGGTGAAGGGTAAAAAGATATAAATGGGGCTAAGGGCGATATTTAATAGGTGATTAAAATGGATAAGATAAGAATAGTAGATAAGAATGCGCTCGTGGAGAAGG
This sequence comes from Methanosarcinales archaeon, assembly GCA_030621945.1. Taxonomy (GTDB): domain Archaea; phylum Halobacteriota; class Syntropharchaeia; order Alkanophagales; family Methanospirareceae; genus JACGMN01. The sequence goes on from JAUXGS010000130.1 coordinate 862, forward strand.
GGAAAGAAATCTACAGGAAGATAAAGGATAAGCTCGAGCCAGTGCATAAGGGTGAGATAGTTGCGATTGAAGTAAAGACGGGAGATTATTTCATTGGGAAGGATATGGTAGAGGCGGATGAGAAAGCGAGGGAGAAATACCCTGATGAGGTATTCTATTTCAATAAAATCGGCTATCGTGCAGTATATGTGCACAGGTGACGAAAATGGAAGGTTACATAGATGAATATGGACAGGCAAGAGTTAATGTTGCGGTCATCGGAAGAAATATGGAAATTGCCGTGCGTCCTGTCATAGATACCGGTTTCGATGGTGACATCTGTTTGCCTTTACCGATGGCGATACAGCTCGGTTTGGAACTTTCGGGGTCTGTAGAGATAGAGTTAGCAGATGGGTCAATAAAACAAGAGCTGGTCTTTTCTGGTGTAACTAAATTTGGTGAGGAAGTACAGAAGGCAAGAATCACGCTAACAGAATCCACGGATGCACTTATGGGAACGCAGATGTTTTCCTACTTAGAGATAGACTTTGAAGGAAATAAGGTGAGGATCGAATGAACCAACTTAATAAGCGGGGATTGGAGTTGGTTGAAGGTGATAGTTGGGAAGATGAAAGGAAATAAATCGAATGATAGGGTTGGTGCCCTGGACCGATTTGACGCAAACTTCTCAAAGAGTGAGATGGTAGAACTTCGCTGAAAACGAGAATAGAACGCAAAAAATGGATGCGGTGAAAATAAAAAGACTCTTTGCCATTCTGATCTGCTTCGTCCTTCTGTTAGTTTTGGGAATAATTTATTATCCTGCTATTTCATGGCTGGTCTGCGCATGGCTTAACAACGAATATTATAACCATGGACTGCTTCTGCTGCCGGTCAGCGCATTGTTGATCTGGTACAAACGCAGCGGGATTTATCGAGGCGAGCCTGAACTGCGTCATCTCATTCCACTCGGTGCAGGGTTTGCACTGTACGTTGGCGGCGTGTTCTTACACCAGCCAACGCTTTTTTGCTGCTCACTGCTCATCGTCTCAGCAGGACTTGCACTGCTCTTTCTCGGCAGTGGTGCAAAGCCGCTCATCTTCCCCATCTTTCTATTCGCCTTCGCAATACCGATTCCAGGCTTTGATGAGTTTGCAATACCGCTGCAACACCTCTCCGCGCTTGCATCCTCCTCGATTCTGGGCAGAATAGGTGTACCGGTTTCGATGGATGGCAATCTTATCAATCTCGCGGGCAGTTCCTACTGGATTGCGCCTGCATGTAGCGGCTTGAACAGAATTATGCCGCTTTTCGCACTTACTGCAATCCTCGTCTATCTGACAGAAGGGAGCACACTAAAAAAGCTCACGCTCTTTGCATCCGTAATCCCGATAGCGCTGCTCTCCAACATCGTCAGGATTTGCTTCACCCTCCTTGTAGGTTACCGGTTCGGACTTGAAGCAGGTATCTCGTTCTTCCACACCTTCTCTGGCATTCTGTTCTTCTTAGTTGCTACAGCGCTTGTTTTGCTTTGCGCACGCCTCTTGAAGCTGAAGTTACCATGAACCGACAAGCCATAAGTCCCGCGTATCGGATTACGATCTGCATGTTAGTATTGACGGCAATAGCGGTCTTGCTGCTCTCAACACCGGAGCTGATATTTGTAGAGGGTGTAACGTTCGTGGATACCGAGATTCAACACTCTTCCGGGCATGAGACGTTTGTCACCACCAAACTCAATTTCGCAGGTGGAGAAGAGGTGAGGAGTTTTCCGGAGCACATCGGCAACTGGAGTGCCAAAAGCTATGACAAGTCGGGAGTGGAGAAGTCGCTTGGCGCTGACGTCTTGATCTCCCGCACCTACTGGCACGAGGACTGCTTTAAGCCCGTATTTTTCCTCATCGTCCAGAGCGATAACGTCTCAAGCTTCCATCCACCTATTGTCTGCTACCCGGCGTTAGGATGGACGATAGAAACGGAAAAGGCAGGAGGGGTTGCGTTCAACGTTACAGACGTCGGATGGACTGAAGGTTCGGGCTGGCTTTCGGAGAAGGAGGGACGTATTTTTCATGGCTCAATATCCGCAAAGAAGCTGGTGGTTCATAAAGAAAGAGACGGTGAAATAACCGACAGGCGGGTGGTGTTCTACTACTTTGTAAAGGATGAAACGCGTTTTGTGCCCACCTCGGTAACCCTTATCAGAATATCCACGCCATCGGCATCGAACAGCACGGATGAAGCTGCCCTAACATTATGCGAGAAACTCGCAGGCGATACCTTTCCACTGATGTTCGAGATGAGACCGCCGGCAAGAATGCTCTGCGAGACGCTTGTTGCTGAGCACGGAGCTATGGGGTGTTTAGCCATCGCAGCGATGTTTTTCGCGCCAATCGCCATCTTGCTGCTCTCTTTTCCCAGCGTAAGAAGGAGGTTCTGGCGTTGAGGTCAAAATTTCTACCTTTTGTTTACATCCTCCTGATTGCACTTGCCGAGCTGCTTATCGGTTACTATCGTGTAGGCGAAGGACTCGCCTTACATATCATTATCCTTTTCGCACTGTTCACATACGCTGCTTTTTTACAGCGCGTGGATAAAGAAAAAGCAAATCTTCTCACGGCTATGGCACTGGCTCCACTGATCAGGATTGTCTCACTTTATGCGCCCCTTTCCACTTTCCATTTCGTGCAGTGGTTCATGGTATTGAGCTTTCCTCTACTGTGCGGTGTGTTCCTCATGATTTTCTTTCAGCATCTCCCTGCACAGGCAGTGGGACTTGTTTTCAAGTTGAAGCAGCTTCGCGTACAGGCAGCAATTGTTTCCACCGGCCTACTATTCGGCGTTGGCGAATATCTCATCTTGCGTCCACAGCCTATGATACCCGAGCTCTCCTTCAGATATTTAGCCGCACCGGCTCTGATCATGCTCGTTTACACCGGTTTTCTCGAGGAACTTATCTTCCGCGGTATCATCCAGCATAATGCAATCAAGTATTTCAAACCAGGCATCGGGATCTTCTTCGGCGCTCTCCTCTTCGCAGTAATGCACATCGGGAACCTCTCTTTTCCAG
>JAUXGS010000193.1 GCA_030621945.1 Methanosarcinales archaeon
AGGCACCTTCTTTGTCAGCGCCGGCTTATCGGTTGCAATGTTTATTCTGGCGTCGGTGGTGTTGAAGTAACTACTGTTTTTCCTTTAGCACAAATCTTTTTTGTGGAAGATAGGCTTTAAAAAGAATTATGCTCTTTCTTAGCACAGGTTCTTTCTCGTAGAAAGAAAGTGTTTTCTAAAAAGAAAAAGTGTGTAAATGAAGAACAGATATCTAAAAGGGATAAGCGCAAATATACTTTTGTTGGGCGTTGTCAGTTTTCTGAACGATTTGAGCAGTGAGATGATCATTCCGATTTTACCGATGTTCATTACCTCTTTAGGCGGTGCAGGTCTGATTGTGGGGTTAATCGGTGGATTACAGGACAGTATAGCAAGTATCTTAAAGGTTCTTTCTGGCTACTGGTCTGACAGAGTAGGAAGAAGGAGGATCTTTGTCTTCAGTGGCTATCTGACTTCTGCCATCTTCAAATTGCTCCTCTCTTTCTCACGGATCTGGCAGCACATATTACTATTCGTCAGTTTTGAACGCGTGGGAAAAGGCCTGAGAACAGCACCACGAGATGCGATTATCGCAGATTCCATGCCTGAAGCGAGAGGGAAGGGATTTGGAATTCACCGCGCACTCGATACCTTAGGTGCAATCTTAGGCGGCATAATGGCTCTTGTTTTATACTGGTTTCTGGAGTTCAGTTTCACGTCTATCATATTCATAGCTGCGATCATCGCTTTTATTTCGCTATCACCGCTTTATTTTGTAAAAGAAGTGAGGAGAGAACCGCAGAAGATAAACTTACAGATAAGCCTGAAAAAACTGCCTAAACCACTTATGCTCTTCATTATGGTGGCTACTGTCTTTGCGTTGGCCAATTTCACATACATGTTTTTCATCTTAAAGGCGGCGGCTGCGTTTATGCCCCTAATGCCCGTGAAGGAGTCAATTGCCCTTGCGATTTTTTTATACGTCCTCTTTAACATCTTCTATGCCCTGTTCGCTATTCCTTTTGGCACGCTCTCAGACAGAATAGGAAAGAGACGAGTGCTTATTTCGGGCTATCTCCTCTTCTCGGTAACCTGTCTTGGGTTTGCCTTTTTCGATTCACTACTCGCCTTTTTGGTTTTATTCCCGCTTTATGGAGTGGTTTATGCCATGGTAGATGGAAATCAGAGGGCTTTTGTTTCCGATTTATCCACGGAAGATTTACGGGCAACCGCTTTGGGCACGTTTCATACCATGATTGGCATAATTGCTTTACCAGCAAGTTTAATCGCGGGATTTCTATGGACTATAACGCCCACATTAACCTTCCTCTTTGGCAGCTCAGTCAGCATCATCTCAGTTATTCTATTTGTTGTTCTCCGAAATACGAAATTTTAATTGTTAGGATGCAACACTGATAGATATAAATAGAGGCAGGAGGTTTGTTATGGTAAAGCGAATATTGGGTGGGGGTTGAAAGGGAATGACATTAATGAAACGTGACGCTGCGGAGGTTTCGAGACAATTCGAATCCGTCAAGAGCCAGGCAAAACAACTTCGACAATCTATAAGAGATTCGTTATCCGGTCCTGTCGAAGAGTTAAAAAGTCTTGTTGAAGCGTACAAGGATGCAAAACTACATTTCGGGGGGATAGCATCCGAGCAAAATATTAACGTATATCTCCGTGATATAGAGATAAAAGGGAGAGATTATTCTGCGGTTTATAAACAAAAAGCGCTATCGAGAGAGATTGATGTAGAATGCGATAAAGCTATTGATATTTTGGGAAACATGGCGGCGCCCTTATCGAAAGACGATTTAGAGAGCCTTGCGGCACTCAAGGAGCAATTGGAAACGTTATCAGAAGTATTACCAGATATAAACTATGAAATAAACGTAAACGAAGCACTAAATGAATACGAACGGGGTGCTTATCTCGCATCTGCATTAATCTCCGGTCGTGTAATACTTTATACTTTGAACCAGATTCGCGGAGAATCTGCTGAGAAGAAAGTGCGATTTTTGCGCGAGAAAGGAATTATAGAGAAAGGTGGGAAAGAAGAGGTTTACGAATCAATATTAAACGCGGATAAACGGGCAAGAGATTTATACTCTTTCGATATATCAGTATTTCCCTCATCCTCTGATGCACTTTTATTGTTAGGTGACGCTATTGAAATTTTAGAAATTGTCAGCAACGTTTTGAACGCAGAGAAAAAAAATCTTGAAAAGTGAAAAATTCCAGTCTGTAACATAAACGTTACCCAACATAACTGTTATCTAACAAAACCGTTATCTTCGTACGAATAAAACCACGGAGCCGTGTTTTTTGACACATTCAGTGCGTCATCTTTCTTCCAATATTTCCACATGCTTCATCGCCTTGTCCCAGTAGGACTTTGCAGCCGCTCGTATATGCGCTATCTCATCAGGGCTTAATTCGCGCACCACTTTGCCCGGGCTGCCAAGTATAAGACTACCGGGCGGGAAGCTCTTACCTTCGGTGAGCAGTGTCCCGGC
>JAUXGS010000097.1 GCA_030621945.1 Methanosarcinales archaeon
ATTGTATTTATAGGCACCTGCACCATGCGAAATAACCAGATCAGTGCCAGTTTTTTTGATTGCTCGTATTTCCTCTTCATAAGTAGGGTTTACAAGCACTTCCGGATCAGACCCATACTTTCTTGCCAGCTCGACACTCATATCCAACCTTTCATTTATAGCCTCTGAGGTCAGACGTTTCTCTAAAGCACGTGTCTTAGAGATTATGACACTTACCTTCATTCCCGTATCCTGCAGCATTGCAGGACTCATACCAACGACTTTTTTACCCTCAAGGGCAGTTTTAATTTTTGTAAGCCGTTCGAGTGCATCCGTTTTCCTCCGAGCTATTACTTCCTCGGCTTCGCCTTCTTTGCCCAATCGCTGAGCGATTTCCATAAACACCCTTGCACTCCCATCGAGTCCATAAGGATTGAGCAGCTCCGGGTCGCGGGTTTTTATATATCTTCCAAATGCCATTATTTCATAGTGGTCAACACCAAATCGTACTTTCATCAACTTTGTCCAAGCCACAGCAGAATTGGTTATGGTAAGCTCGGCGTTTGGCAAGTCATACAGGTCCGTCACAGTTGTATGGTCGAAACAAATTTTGTTTATTTCGATACCCATTTCGCTTAGCACTGAAGCCGTCTCTGCAACTTTTGACCCAACACCATGTAGAGCAAAGGTGATGAGGTTCACAGACCCCTCGTTTCGTTCCACCTTCTCTATGTTATTGTTATTGCACAGCATCTGATCGGTAATTGCATACAGCGTGTCCTGGTATCCAATTGGTCTTGATTTACCAACAAAATCGCCACTCGTATAGACAACATCGCAACCAACGTCTCCTTTTGCTTTTGTCTCTTCTATAACTGACCTGACATCATCTCCAATTAAATCACTTGGGCATGTGGTTATCACCACGATCAAACCTGGATGATACTTCTCGTAGGTCTCTTTAATTCCCTGACTTAATTTGTCCTCGCCACCGTAAACGACATCCATGTCGTTCATATCGGTACATGGCGTTTCATAGAATGGGAGATAAGGACTGAAAGGATTTATCTTGCGCTGAAACGCACATCCGATTGGACCGTGTATCAGCGGCACGGCATCTTCGATTGAGTTAACAGCCATCAAAGCACCAGAAATCTTTCCCGGTATTGCGGTCATCCCGTGTAATGGCAGGCCATACGCTCTGATGAGCGGTCTCAGAAATCCCATATTTTTTCCATTTCCATTTCCAGTTTCTCGATTTTTCATAGGTATTAGGTTTTAGGTGTCAGGTTTTAGGGGTTGGGGGTTAGGTTTTAGGGGTTGGGGGTTAGGTTTTAGGTTTTTCAGGGAATTGATTAAGCCGCTTAGCATTTTTCCTATTTCTTCGCCCTGATCAAAAAGCTCTTGATATTTTATGTCATTTTGTTATTTCAGGTCCTGTGCCAACAAGAGATAATAGGTTGTTTCTGATAGCGAGCCCTGAGCAATGTATAACATTTGAATGTACTCTTTTAGGTGTTGTCTCTTAGAACCTTCCGCAATATTTGCTGCAACGGAAACTGCAGAACGTCGAATTTGCGATGTTAATCCGAACTTTTCTTCATTTGGAAATTGCTGAGTAACTTTATACACCCCCAGCACAAGCTCATGACTCCTCTGCCACACTTTCAGATCCTCAAATCCTTTTATTTTTATTTCTCCCATCCCTATCACTTCTACCCTGTCACCTATCACCTCACACCTAAAACCTGAAACCTAACACACCTACTTAGTGACCAAATGACTCCTCCCTCTCGCTATCTTGATAGGTCTCAAAGGCACGATATAAGGTGTTTCTGATTGTGTCCTCACGGCAGCTTCAACACCGTAAACCGAGGCTATGTTCTCTGCGGTTAATACCGATACAGGATCGCCAGCACCAACAATCTTGCCTCTTTTCATCAGGATTATCCTGTCCGAGTATCTTGAAGCTAAGTTAAGGTCATGGATAGCCACGATTGCGGTGATTTCTTCCTTCTTCACAAGGTCTTTTATTATATCCATGACCTCAAGCTGACGCCTTATGTCGAGGTTGCTGGTGGGCTCGTCAAGCAAAAGAATGTCTGCTTCCTGTGCAAGTGCACGTCCTATCAACACCTTCTGCTGCTGACCGCCGCTGAGTTCATTAAAGAACTTCATTCCAAGCTCCTCGATGTCCAGCAGTTTCAATATCTCCCACACTATTTCTTCGTCCTCTTCACCGGTGTGCCACCCCATATGCGGACGTCTGCCCATGAGAACGGTATCGACGACCGTAGTGGGAAAGCCGCGTGAATACGTCTGCTGGACATAACCCATCTTTTTGGCTATCTCCATCCTGCTCATCTCCATAGTCTCTCTTCGGTCCAGCAGTATGCTACCACGCTGGGGTTTCAGGATTCTATCTATGCATCTGAGTAGAGTAGATTTGCCAGAACCATTTGGACCCACGATGCTCACTAATTTCGATGGTGCTGCCTCTATATACACATTATCAAGAACCGGCATGCTTCCATAGCTGAATGCAAGGTCCTTTACCTGTAGTTTTATTAACATTTTACCAGTACTCCCTCCTCCTCTTTAGTATCAGATAAAAGAAAAATGGGACTCCAACGATCGATGACATTATACCTGTCGGGACGATAGCAGGAGATGCAATATTCATTCCCAGGATGTCCGCCCCAATGAGTATCACCGCGCCAACAAGACCAGATGCCGGGATTTGAAATCTGTTATCTCCACCGATAACCATGCGTGCTATATGCGGACCAACCAGTCCGATGAATGCAATCGTTCCAACAAAGCACGTGAGACTTGCTACTAAAAAGCTTGCAACCACCATAACATAAAGTCTGAGATGCCCGGAATTTACACCGAGGCTCTTCGCGGTATCATCTCCAGCACTCATCACGTTGAGGTCCCATGCTTTCCGCATAAGCAGGAACAGGCAAACTACAAATGCAATGAATACGACTGAGAGTTCGTCCCAGGAGTACGAACCAAGATCGCCAGTACCCCAATACGTCAATTCTCGCTGCTCCGCATAGGTAGCATAGTACCTGAATAGCTGACTCGCTGAACTGAAGACATAGTTTAATGCAATCCCCGCAAGTATCATAATCTCAACTGTCCCTCCTTTAAGAGATGACAAACCAAGGATAATTCCACAGCATAGTAAGGCGAAGATAAAGGAGTTTCCTATCATAGCGTACATTCCTCCAAAGACAGCTAAATTAAGAAGTATGGCAATAGATAAGCCAAAGTTAGCACCTGCGGCAATTCCAAGCGTGAAAGGGCTTGCTAATGGGTTTCTAAGCACTATCTGCATTGCGCATCCTGCAACACCAAGGGTAAAGCCTGCTACTACACCCCACATGAGGCGGGGCAGCCGTATATTCCATACTACTACCTCCGTAAGCGTTTCCAGACCTAAATCAATCGAAAGTAGTCTTTGAATAATTGCTTTATATACCTCTATGATTGTAATGTCTAAAGGTCCAATGGTTACGCCTACACCCACGATAAGTATTGCTAAACCTGAGAGGAGGAGCATAAAAAACACCTTTCTTCCGATGAACTTTTTATATTCCTCCTGCACTGCGCTCCTTTTTCCTGTTCGCGTTACTACACGCCTTCCTGCTTTTGCCATTTCTTATAGGGTTTTGTTTTGTTCCGTTCTACCGTTCACTAAAGGCTTTGGTTAAACCCGCGGTTGCACCAATTTCCCCGATTGCTCCAGCCCCGGTAGAGACCACGATTAAATTCTTCTCCTTCGCTATCTCGGTGAGTGTCTGGAATTCCCTTAGCTTCAAGGCAATAGGTGTTTTCTCATAGAAGGCTGCGGCTTCACTCATCCGCTGCGATGCCTGGTATTCACCCTCAGCAAGGATGATTCTGGCTCTCTTCTCTCGTTCTGCCTCTGCCTGCCTTGCAATGGCTCGGAGCATGTTTTCAGGTAAAGCCACGTCCCTCATGGTGACCATAACGACCTTCATTCCCCAGGGGTCTGTGGCAATATCCAGAATTTCCTGGACCTTCTTGTTGAGTTCATCCCTCTTCGAAAGGATGGTATCCAGCTCGTTCTGACCCAGAACGTCCCTGAGCGTTGTCTGGGCGAGGAGAGAGGTTGCAGCCGCATAATCTTCCACTTCCACTATCGCGTCGCATGAATCCGTAACTTTATAATAAATAACAGCGTCCACGTCAAGGCTAACGTTGTCGCTGCTTACGATTGTTTGCTTGGGCACGTCGAGTTCCCTTACCCGCAAGTCCACTTTCTCAAGTCTATCTACAAAAGGTATTATCACGAATATCCCGGGACCCTTTTCACCTAATAATTTCCCCAGCCTGAATACTACCGCACGCTCATATTGCCTTACAATTTTTACCGCTAACACTAAGATAACGACCACCACGAGCGTTCCCACTACTAATGAAATGTTCATTTCAAACTTTCACCTCCTTCAGGTTTCAGGTTATAGGTTTTAGGTATTAGCAACGATGACATCAATCTCTCTGCCTTTTGCCACCAAATCATTGCGCTCTTTGATTTGCGCTTCAGGCATAGTGTTCCGGTTCCATCATCTTCTACGAGGATTTTGGATAAGTACGACCTCAAAACACCCTCCTTTTCTGGTGGTATGTCACGCATTTCTTTCCATTTGGTCACTGCATCATCCAGACTCTCGTACCGCTGTTCAGATTCTGCGTCCCTGATGTCAACATTCGCATAGATCTTCATGTCGTGCAGAAGATTACAAAAGAACATATAATCTGAGCCCCATCCTCGAGCTCG
>JAUXGS010000206.1 GCA_030621945.1 Methanosarcinales archaeon
AGTAAGCGGCATTAATAAAGATTGCGCATACTCCTGAGGGTATTTGAGTTCTCCTGTGGGGAATTTCCGTTTCATGTCTTTGATTAGCGTGGATGAATCATGCAAGTCACTTCACACTAGCAAGATATGCTTCAACTCATCATAGAAAATTGCATAGTACCAGGGGGTTTACAAAATAACAAACTCTTAGTTTCTCCAAATATATTCTGATATTCTATATCTACATGTAGATCCATTTTTCCAAAGTCTTCGGAGTTTATCCTACCATTATAAATAACTCTTTCCTCACTAGGGTCTAATGTAGGAATAACATCCTTTTTTCCTGTCTGTTTATTCTTATAAATATAATAGTCCACATTTAAAGCCGGCACATCACCCCAATTTTTAATGACCACTTTGAAAACTATGCTTGGTTCAGGTATCCCCCCGCTTAACTCTTTCTCACTACTGACGACTATAATTGGGTTGTACCTATATTTTGCTATCTCGTTTTGTTCTTTTGAGATGTCCGCCTGCCTTGAGAGTACCACTGTTTGGATTGAAACAACAATAAAGGTCGCTATTATAACTATCACAGAAATTGATAGATATTGCCGCCCCCAAAAAACTACCACAAGAAGGAAGATTATACTTACTATGAAGATTACAAGCCCTATTATATCTAATTTTGCTAAAATTCCTTCTCTTATCTTCCTTCTACGTAATTCATTAGGGGGTCTCTTTTCATTCCAAGTTTTGATTTTTGTGATGATACTATCCCGCATTTAACTTCCCTCACAAATAACATACGTTAATCTACTGGACATTCATAAAAATGTTTCGAGTGGTACATTTTCTTATAAAGGAGAACTAAAAGGTTTTTTGTCGACACCAACCTTCCACACCACAACCATCACTATAAGGAGAAGCACCGCATACGCGAGGAACAACACACGAGCGCCGAAGATTTCTGAAAGAGCGCCACAAAGAAGTGGAATACCACCCATCCCCGCATAAAATACCGTGTAGTAGATTCCCATTACTTTTCCCTTACTTTCTTGCTCTTGTCCTCCTTTATCCTCTTCCGCTGCTTTCGATGCTAACGTTAACGTGCCAAGTGTAATCGCGCCCAGACCCGCGCCGAGGAAGACGCTCATTATAACAAGTTCAAAAATGGTGGTTGCGAAGTAAAGCACCAGCAATCCACAAGCGCACAGAAACAAGCCAGCAATCGAGAGCATGATTTCCCCTATCTTCGTCATCAGCCGGTTAAATCCCACTTGCAGTACTGCGAACACCATGAACATCGTGGAAAGAATTGCACCGATAACTCCTGTTGAAAGCCTGAGGTTCTCGGGCGCAAAAGCAAACGGGGAGAACAAGGCGCCCATAATGGCTGCAACACCTATGCCAAAGAATATTATGACACAAGAAAGCGTCAATGCTTTTCTTTCGCGCTCAGGTAACGATGCCCCTTTCTTTCCTCTTCTCTCTAACCGTTCTTTAGGCTCCTGAACAAAGAGCAGCACCAATACCATGCTCAGAAGTGCAAGAGCAACGCAAACGAAAAACGGCGTGAAAATACCATATCTATCAAAAAGAATGCCTCCCGAAGCCGGACCTACCGCTAAACCAGCACCCAAACCGATATTGTACACGCTCATGGTCTGCCCCCGTTCCTCGGCACTCGTAACCTCAGAGAGCAACGCAGTGATTGCAGGGAAGAACAAGCCTGCACCTGCTCCTTGTAATGCCCGTACAAATATCCAATCATACGGCTCGGTAGAAAAAGGAAAAAGAGCAGATGCAACCGCATAAAGCAAAAGTCCAGCGGTGATCAACGGCTTCCTCCCAAGTTTATCGGACATAATGCCCCCGGGGATATTGAGCAGTGTGCTGACGATGGTGAAAGCGGAGAAGATCAAAGCAGCGACGAAGAACGGTGTTGCTGAAGCCTCTACCCATGTGCCGAGCAGTGGTGCTATTACCGTAACGCCGAATTGCGTGCTAAAAACACATATCGCGGCAATTATGACTATTTTTGTACGTGTTTGATGAGAATTAGAATGATACATACTTCTTTGATAAAACGTTCTTTTAAGAAAGTTTTTATTCTAAAATAGAAGGAGAAGGCAGCCATCTAAAATCGCGAAAATATCGCAAAGCTTATATATGAAGAAGAATCGACTATCTTTTATCTGAAGGCTAAATCTAAGAATGGAATCCAAAAAAAGTCCTCGAAAATCACGGTACATCTGTGGTTATTGTGGCG
>JAUXGS010000171.1 GCA_030621945.1 Methanosarcinales archaeon
GCTGTCACGCTGTTGATTCGCCACGGCGCGCATCTGCGCGAGCGCGGTCAAAGCGGAAGCGGTTGCTGGAGATATAGAAGAATGTTCTGGCTTTGAAAACGAAAATCGAGGGTTATCGGCGGGTCGAGCGATGGCGGGCTGTAAAGCAGCAGCTAACAACACGAGTATTGCGAAGATGGCGAAGATGCGGGCTGATCTTTTCACAGTAATAATTTTTTAAAGGTATCCATTCTAAAAGTTAGTTTCGGTAACCATTCTCCCAAACGATTATCCATTTCCCCATAGCATGCCAATATCTCAAATATAATCCGTGCGGCGTTAATGCTTGTAATGCCATTAATGGTATCCAGCTTTGGATTTACCTCTACCACATCACTTGCAACTACATTTCTTCTCCTTATTATCTCCGGTATCAAAGAAATCAGACCTTCGAGCGACATCCCGCACGGCTCGGGATGTTCTACACCTGGCGCTATACTGGGGTCGAGCACGTCAATATCAACTAAAAGATACGTTTTCTCTTCTCCTTCCCCTATTGCATCCAATAGCCATTCTACGCCTTTTTCTTTTAGCAACTCCGCATCGTAAATCCTTATTTGGTTTAGTGCGGCATACTCCTCCTCAGAAGAAGACCTGACGCCTATCTCAATTATATTCTCGAACCCTATCAATTCCGCTATCCGCCGCGTTACGCACGCATTGGAAAATCTATTGTTTTTATACGAGTCTCTGAAATCCGCATGTGCATCTATGATTATCACTTTGGCGACCTCATCATGCTCAAAAAGGTATTTAACTATGGGGTACGAAATGGAATGGTCACCACCGATAAAAATTTTCTTTCTTTTGAGGTCAAAATCCTCAATTCGTTCTTGTCTTACGCCTTTGGTAAACTGCTTTAACGTTATATCGCCACGATCGTAATACAGAAAATCAGATAATTCGAGTTTTCTGTGCCATAGAAACGTTTCAAGTCGCTGTGATGCCTTTCTTATCGCTTTTGGTCCTTCTCTTGCGCCTTTCTCGAAGGCATTGCCGTCAAAAGGCACGCCCATCAATTCATACCATGCTTTTTCCTTATCTGCTTCTGATAACGAGCCTGAAAATTTCATAGGGCGCTCTTAATTAACCTTTTTAAAAGAAGTGTTCTGATTGAAATAAAAGATTTATGGGCCCGATGCGATTTGAACGCATGACCTTCGCCTCGTAAAGGCGACGTCATTCCAGCTAGACCACGGGCCCCTGAATCTGTGGCATGGCCGTTTTTATATCTTATACACGTGCTTATAAAATTAATTGTATCGTATCAGAGTATTCGAGCTTATGAACAAAGGAAAAGATTACGATTTAATCGTTGTTGGAGCGGGTCCTGCAGGGATGACCGCGGGAATATTCGGTGCGAGAAGCGGATTGAAAACGTTAGTGATTGAGAAAGGAATAAGCGGCGGGTTATCAAATGAGGCAACAGATATAGACAACTATCCTGGCTTCAGAAAGATAGGTGGCATGGAACTGGCAGAAAAGATGAAGGAGCAAACGTCGGAATATGCTGAGATTAAAGAGCTGGAAGGCGTTAACAAGATAGAAATAAAGGAAAAAGAGCAAAAAATGATGGTTTTCACAGAGAAAGACTCGTATCTCTCAAATGCGGTGGTTCTGTGCACGGGAACTAAAAAACGGAAACTGGGCGTTAAAGGAGAAGATAAATTTCTTGGGCGGGGGGTATCGTATTGTGCTACATGTGATGGGTTCTTCTTCAAAGATAAGCCGGTAATAGTGATAGGCGGGGGGAACTCAGCAGTTAGAGGAGCGTTGTATCTGAAAAACGTCGGCTGTGCGGTAACGTTAATCCATAGAAGAGATGAACTCAGGGCGGAGCAGTATTTACAGAAAAAAATGGAAACTGCCGGTGTGCATATCTTGTGGAATTCCGTGGTGAAGGAGATAAAAGGGGATAAAGCAGTGGGAAGCGTAGTTAGATACGATAAAGAGAGCGGGATTGAAGATGAACTCCCGGTAGATGGCGTGTTTGCATATGTCGGCGAGGAGCCGGTAAATGCATTAGCAACGCAAATGGATGTGAAGCTTGATAAAGAGGGATACATAATCACTGATAAAGGCCAGCTGACGAACCAAGAGCGAGTATACGCCGCGGGTGACATAACTGGAGGCGTGAGACAAATTGTCGTTGCGTGTGCGGAAGGCGCTATCGCTGCTACTTCTGCATATGAAGATTCAATAGGTTAAGGTGCAAAACCAGGAAGAGAGCAGAGATGTTGATTGAATTGAAAGCCCAAAGGAAGAAAGAAAGATGAGGGAGATAGGAATTGACGAAGCGGGCAAAGGTCCTGTGATAGGCTCAATGTTTGTTGCAGGGGTCTTGAATTTTGATGGTTTGGAAGAGCTGGGCGTGAAAGATTCAAAACGATTGAGCCCTGCAAAGCGGGAATATCTGGCGGAATGCATAGAAGAAGCGACTGAGGTTTATGTGGTGGAGATGACCGCGAGCGAGATAGATGAAGGTAGAAAAGGGCATACGATGAATGAAATCATGGTTGAACGGTTTTCAGACGTGATTAAGTATTTTAAGCCTGATAGAGCGATTGTAGATGCTGCAGATGTAAAACCAGAGCGGTTCGCTGCTAATCTTAGAGCGAACTACGAGAAGGAAGTAGATGCGGAGGTTGAAATCATTTCTGAAAGTAGAGCAGATGACCGTTACCCTTTGGTCAGCGCAGCATCAATCGTCGCAAAGGTGCACCGAGATAGATCCATACGGGCGCTTGCGGTGAAGATAGGAGCTGAGATTGGAAGTGGCTATCCTGCGGACCCGAAAACCATTAAATTCCTGAAAGAGCTGCTCACAGAGAAGGATTCGGAGGGTATTCCGTTCTACGTGCGGAAATCGTGGAAGACAGTTGATTTATATATAACTAAGGGCTACAAATGAATGAAAAA
>JAUXGS010000166.1 GCA_030621945.1 Methanosarcinales archaeon
ATGGTTTTGCCGTCATCAGATTTGTGGATTTCTGCACTTTCTGCCCAGTAAATATCGAGATGATTCATTAGGTAACTTATTAGCTTCTTGCTATCGTTTCCGGGGACATTGTCCCAGCTAAACAAATTCTTCTTTCCTTGAATTTTCTTTTCAGTACTGACCTCAATTGACACAACAGGACGAAGATAACTATTTCCCCCGTCTGATTTTATCCTAAGTCCGTATTCGTTAACAGCTTTTATTTCCTCTGGATCGAGCACGACAATATCTATTCTCTCGCTTTTATTTTCAAGAGTACCGTACTCTTGATGGATCAATGTGGTCAAATAAGTATGATACTCGGTCTCGAATAGTCCTTCCTTGTTTTTCTTAAATCTATCAGCTATTGCTTGGTCTAAATGTTTACAAATTAACCAGTGGATATCTTTCTCAGAGAAATGGAAGGTCGGATTCTTAATTAGAAATTCGAAACTTGAATAAATCGAATTCATGTAGACTTCTATCAATTCATTTTTATTCATTTGGCATACACTTACATTTAAAGCCCATATATATAAAAACCATAGCAAAATATGAGCCCTTTAAACAGCACCGAGTTACTGCTGGTGCATGGAAATAGTGGCACATTAGCGACGGCTGCAAAATATCTACCTTACTTCCCGCACCTCTGATTTCCCATACGCCTTTTGCACCACGATTATATGAACACTCGGGTCGGTTACGGTTATCTGGCTTGGCGTAATCAGCAAGCATTCAGACCCTTTCATTGAGGAGATCATCATTTTATACACCTCTTCGCGATTCCGCGGGTCCATGTGCAGATCGAACTCGTCCACCGCTCTGAAAGGAGACTTCAGCATCTGTTGAATTGAGAGCAGGAACGCCATCACCGACGCTGACCGCTCTCCGCCACTTTGCGTATAGTAATCAAACAGAACAGGTTGAGAGCCTCTGAACCCAACATGAAGTTCTAAACCCGCATTCTCTATGTCGCCATCAATGACATTAACCAGCCGAGCTAACCCCGTGGCACCGATACCGGACATAATTTGCTGGAAAGAACTGTTGGTAGAATCTAAAAGGTCGGTTATCGCTTTCTGCCAGGTTTTCTGCCGTGCATCAAGTTCCTTCAGTCCCTCACGCTTATTCGCCGCTACTATCTTCGATTTCTCTTGCAACTCCTCAAACAACTTTGAATAATTCGTGTATATCTCTTCGGTCTCTTCCGGTATCTTGCCCAGCGCTTCGATCTTCGCGCCTACCAGCCCTATTTCATTCTCTATCTCGCTCTGTTTCCTTTCGGTTTCTATTCTTTCACCTGCTTTTCTCTTCAGAGATTGTAAGTCCGCCAATTTTTGATTCACGCGCTCTATCTCGTTTTCAATCGCTTTTATGTCAGCTTCGAGCAGGTCTCGCTTGAACCGCAGAACTTCTTCCTTTACGCGATAGGTTATATAAGCGTCCATATTTGATTCCAAGCTTCGTTCAAAAGCGCCGAGTTTACTTTGCACCGTGCTTATTGCCTCGTTCAGTTCTTTCAGCCTTTTATCAGCCTCTTCCCGCCTGCCTCTTATTTTCTGCACCTCTTCAGGCTCTCCGCGTTCGCTAAAGATCAGCTCGTTCTCTCGTAGATGTTCCGCTAAAGCCTCAACTTTCGTTCTTTCTTTCTCCAGATGCAAGAGTCCATAAAAGGATTCCTTCGAGTTGATTTGCCACGAGTCAAGCTTTTCCCGCCCTGCTTTTATCTTACCTTTCGTATCCTCCATCTCAGCTAAATTCGATTCAAGCGCATGTTCCTTCACGTTAAGCTGTTCTTCGAATGATTGTAACGCACGCTCCTGTTTTATGATCCGAGCCCATATTGCCTCGCGTTTCAACCAGCTCCGCTTCTCTTCCAATTCCGCTCGCTGTAAATACTTCCCGTGCATCTCCTTCCAGTAACCCAGGCTTTCCTCCGCTCTGCCAAGCAATTCAGAAATAGATTCATCTTCGCTGATGATTGATTCAAGCCGACCCCTCGCTTCTATCACCTTCTCGCGATATGAACTGAAGCCCACAGCCTCTTCTAAAAGCTTTAGCTTCTCCTGCGGTGACGTCAAGCTGAATTGCTCCATGGTGTTCTGATGCATGATGATCAGCATATTATCGGGATCGAGTCCAAACCCTTTGAAGAGCCGTGTAACTTCTTCGTAGTTTATCTGCTTATAATCCGCTTCCCACCAGTAATGCCCATCGTTCTTCAGATACCGCGACAGCATGAACGTATCGGCGTCTGAAAAGCTGATTGGTCTTCGTCCATTCTTCTCGTCGTTATCAAACACCAACGTAATCCTCGCGATCTCGTTACCACGTCTTATCAAATCTCTCAGCCTTTTGCCCCGTTCTGTGTATATCTGACCCAACGCCACGGAGATTGCTAATAGGATGGATGATTTCCCCGCACCATTGGGACCTGAAATCAGATTTAGTCCTAGTTTTAGAGGTATCCTCGCATATTCGTAGGACATGAAATTTTCTAAGATTATCTCTTTCAGCCAGATGCTGCTGGTTCCGGGTTCTTTGGTCGTTAATGCGGGCATTTTATGTATTATCAATATAGTTAGGAAGTGTTAAACGTTTCAGTCACGTTCGGTAAAAACAAAGATATCTGGAGTATTGTCGGAAACCTTATTTAGGTGCGCAACGATTATTTAGTATTGAGGTGGGTGAGAATGGTTTCAAATAAAGAATGGAAAGATCTTATCAAATCAGACCCGGAGGTGATGATGGGTAAGCCGGTAATCGCAGGCACGAGGATCACAGTGGAATTAATATTGGAAAAACTAGCTGTGGGTGAGACAGTTGAACAACTCTGCGATGAGCACCCTCGTCTGACAAAGGAAGGAGTTTATGCCGCACTTGCTTTCGCATCCGAGGCGTTGCGGGCAGATGTAGTGTATCCAGTCCAGCTTGAGAGGCAAGTAGGGGCGAAGACAAGTGAAGTTCCTGGCTGATGAATGCGTGGACAGGCAAATAGTAGATCAGCTCAGACGAGAAGGTCACGAGTTGC
>JAUXGS010000176.1 GCA_030621945.1 Methanosarcinales archaeon
ATATCCCTCCCCAGGCCACGTAATCCTTCGCCTTAATTATCATTCCTTTGTTGTAATCATTCTCTTCCACGACTACACAGTGGTTTACTCTATGTAACCTGAGAAGCTCTAACGTATGCTTTATCTCCGGCCTTATATTTACACTTCCCCTAAGCCTTATAATTGCGTACATTTTTTCCGCATCACTCCAACGTTTTCACTAAAGCGATTTTACGTAAAGCGTCGAATGTTGCGAACGCTTGGTTAAATGTAGTTCTGGTTTGTCCTTTTGTCTGGGCCCATACATCCTTAACACCGCAAAAATCTAATACTCGCTTGGGGGTATTACCTGTAGCAAGTCCAATACCTTTAGGTGCAGGTTTTAATGTTATCTCCACACTTCCGGCTTTTCCTACAACCTTAAAAGGGATCGAATGTGTCCCCCCACAGTTGCACTCCCAAGAACCGCAGCCGCGCTTAATATGCGTCATGTTCATTTTTGCGTCGCGTACCGCCTTTTCGATACCGCTACGCACAAGAGCGTCCTTACCCAAACCTATACCAATATAACCATCTCGATTTCCCACAATAACGCACACTCTGAACTTCACCCGCCTTCCTGAGTCTGTCATTCTCTGAACAAGGTTAATATCCAAAACCTCCTCGCTGAGTTCCGGAAGAAGAGCGTCCACAACTTGATACTCCTTTATAGGATAGTTAGAGCGAAGAGCTTCTTCAAACGTCTTTATTTCTCCGCTTTTCACCAGCATCCCTAACCGTGTTACAGGCTCCCAAGCTTCTAAATCTCTCGCTCTCTCGCTCTCTCTTCTGTCTCTCCTTTGTGTCATTCTGTAGTAGACTCCTCTTCTATCACACTCTCATTATCGCCCATTATCCTATCTCTCACATTCTGGAACATATCAACAATAGCTGGTTTTTGTAAGTAAGTAGCAATGTGGTTCCCGCGGATACGATCGTCGGCCGGGAAAACTGCAGGATCATGTGGGATTGTCAACCCACTATCAAGAGCACCTTTTAATGCTGCATATACGTTAGATCCATGAATAGGTGTATGTAGACCTATATCAAGAATAGTATCATTAAAACCTGCTTCTTTTGCACGTTTACCAAATAACAAACCTGTAAGATAAGCTGCAGGGCAGTTACATTTTCCGCCATCATACCCATATTTCGGAAGTTCGGATGACATAACAGTAATAAGTGTTTTATCGCCGATTTTATCAGTAGCGACCAGTTGCATCTGGATGTTTTTGTTGCTTTTTCTCACAACAACACGATGTTTTTTGCTGAATAACAGTTTTAGTCTTCTGCGGTAGTCAGTCTTACCTTCTCGTCTTCTTCTAAACGGGACGCGATAGGTTGGACCTCTTGCTCTTCCCATCTAATTAGCCTCCGCCCTTGTTAGCAGTTCATTTGCAGTTATATAATCATTTAAATGTGCGACTGATCTAAAATCTCCACCATTCGCTTTGTTATATAACCTTCTATAGGCCGTTTTATCTACAAAGTCATCATCACGGAGTTCCTTCAATCTCCTACGCAAAGCGCGAATTTTAGTTATCCACTTTTTTTTCCTACTTGCTCTTGCGCCTTTAGCACCTTTTCTGGAACCTGACCCTTTTCTACGACCCAATGCTTTTTGTCTCGCACATACTCTTGCCCTTCCTCTGCTTACACCTTTTTTCTGCTTTTCTACTATTACTCCTTCTTCTATCAAACCACGAACGTCCTCTCTCGTTATTGCTCCTGCTACGTCTTCAGCAGCTTCGGGATCTATCCATACTCGCCCCTCACCAATCTTCAACACCTGTGCTGCAATCCTCTTCTGTTTTGCAAGATTTGCCATTGTCTCTTATCCTTACTTCTTCTTCTATCTATAAATTTATTTTATCGCCGGCATTATTAAGGTATCCAAGCCTTTTCTAACTATACCTATTTTAACCTTATCTTTTTTTACACCTGCAAGTGCTTCGCCTACTGACTTATAGTTTTTTATCTTCCATCTTGTCAGAACGTGCGCTTCGAGTTCAGAAACGATGGACAACCCCAAACGTTTCATTACTTTCCTCATATAATATGCTTTATGCCCACCGAGCACAAAATTTGTTCTGATAGCCGCTTCCGCTTCTTCATAAGTTGCATAATCGTTCATCCAACTCTCAAAATACGGGTCACCTAACCCATCTCTGCATTCCGCAACCAAAATCAGCTCTCCGTCTGGTACTACCGCTCGGTAGCAGTTCTCTATCGCCTTTGTCGCCTGATACAGATCTCTATCCTTTGGGAATCCACCGGCACTTACTATCAAGATGTCGAATAACTCGTGAGTTTCACGGCAGAACAGGTCTTTAGCAACCTCAACACCTTTATGAAACACTTCGTTCAGGTCTCCTGCATATGCATCTACAACATTACCGTCTCCAGAAGCGACAATATTGAGCACGAAATCCGGTGGTGCAAAAGCTGCCGCCTCAGACATATCCAAATGCACAGGGTTAAGCTCTAAGTTCGCCGTCCGAGCAAGCTCGTCCACCAGAAGAGCATGGTTCTTTTTTATCGTCTCCCGTGCTGATATACCAGGGAGAATACTCTTTCTTCCGCCGCCAAACCCGGCATAATAATGTAAAGTTATATCACCCGTTAAGATTCTCATGTCAGCTTCAACGTAGTTCCTATTCAGACTTACTGGTGTCCCCCGGCTGGTCGTGCCCACATGCACTAAATCTTCCGCATCGCAATCATGTATTTTTATGGTATATAAGTTGAAGTATTTGCCAAGAATCCTTTTTAAATCTTCTTCCATTGGAGGTGAGTGGGTGCCACAGGCAACCAGTAGAGTGA
>JAUXGS010000046.1 GCA_030621945.1 Methanosarcinales archaeon
AAGCGGTTAGGGGGCCGGTTTGTAGCAGATGCTGAGATATACAACGTAGATGAACTAAAAGAAGATTATTCATTTTTTAACGATGCAGACGGAGTGTTTGCATTTGCGTGTTGGATGAGTAGAGACGCAAATGGTGATGATTTGCTGTACATAGCCCGGGATATAATAGGATTAAGACCTATTTGCTTCGCACACACCGATGGATTTGCGTTTGCTTCAGAGAAAAGAGCGTTAGAAGCAATGGGCTATCCCCATGCAATCGAGCTTGATCCAAGAACCATCTTAAGATATAACATAAAAGAAGACCGATTGAACTTCGAGAAAAGGGGTTTCTTTTCCGTTGTGCCAGAGCTGACGGAGGGAAAGGAGAAGATAAAAGAAGAATTGCTAACCTTGCTGCGAGCAAGTATTTCGAGGATGATTCCACAGGGTGAGAAGTTTGGCGTGCTCTTTTCCGGTGGGTTGGATTCCACGCTTATCGCTTACCTCTGCAAGGATTTGGATGCTGATTTCGTTTGTTATACTGTGGCGGTTGAAGAGCCGGGCATGAAGGAAGCGGAAGATTTGGTATATGCGAAGTCTATCGCTGCGGATTTAGAATTGCCGTTGAAGATAAAGGAGATAGGGGTTGACGAAGTCGAGACATATCTCAAAGACGTTGTTCCTTTGATTGACGATACGGATAGCGTAAAGATAAGCGTGGCTGTGCCGTTATATGCCGCATGCGAGATGGCGCGAGAGGCGGGTATAAAAACGGTTTTATACGGGCTTGGCGCAGAGGAACTCTTCGCCGGATACGAGCGCCATAAACGAGTGAAAAAGGACGATTTGAATAGAGCATGCCTATCCGGTCTTTTGGGAATGCACGAACGGGATCTTTACCGGGATTGTATGGTAGCGAAGTCGCATGGGATTTCGTTGCGGGCACCGTTTTTGGCTACGGACCTTGTAGATTATGCACTGAAAATACCAGCGGAATATAAATTGACTGCCGCTGTAAATAAGGCGATTTTAAGAGAAATTGCGAGGGACCTTGGACTGACAAAAGTTGCAAGTAGAAGAAAACTGGCGGTGCAGTATGGCTCAAATGTGGTTAAAGCGATAGAGAAATTGGCTAAGAGAAAAGGCTACAGATATAAAAGAGATTACCTGAGGACTTTTTACCCTTCGCGAAATATTAAATTGGGGTGCTTGTTCAGCTCGGGTAAGGACAGCGCCTATGCACTCTGGCTCATGCGAAAGGCGGGCTATCCGGTGGAATGTTTAATCACGATAAAGAGCCGGAATCCCGAATCGTATATGTTCCACACACCGGCAGTGGAGTTGGTGGCGCTGCAAGCCGAAGCGATTGGCTTGCCCCTGGTTACGAAAGAGACAGAGGGCGAGAAGGAGAAGGAGCTGGAGGACCTGCGAGCTGCTTTTAGAGAAGCGAAGGCCGAATATGGCATAGAAGGAGTTATAACTGGCGCTTTATGGAGTACTTACCAAAAGGAACGAATAGAACGAATTGCTGGTGAAGAGAACCTCAAAGTGTTCGCTCCTTTATGGCATATCAATCAGGAAACAGAGCTACGGCTTGTAGTATCCAATTTCGAGGTGATTTTTACAGGCATCAGTGCGTATGGTCTGGACAGGAGTTGGCTTGGTAGAACGATAACAGTGGAAGATGTCGACCGCCTGGTGGCGTTGAGCAAAAAAATAGCGAAGCGAGCGAAGCGAGCGAGGTACGAAGATCAAACTTCTCCAACGTCTGCGAAGCGTTTTGATCAAACTTTTTTAAAGTTTGATGGGTTGAATATAGCGGGCGAAGGCGGCGAATTTGAATCGTTGGTGTTGGATGGCCCGATGTTCAAGAAGAGGCTTGTCATTGTAAAGAGCGAGATCGTGGAAGAGGATGAGAATACCGCACGATTAATGGTGAAGGCGGCGGAATTGGTGGAAAAGCAGGATTAGCTGGGATCTATTACGGGCACAACGATTAGCGAACCACGTTCGGATATGCTACATTATCCACAACGCCGCAAAAATAAGATGCCGGATGATCTCCGAGTGATCATCCAACCCTGCTTCTTTTTTTATTCCTATCGTCTCCACGGTCTTGGCGGAAGAACATCGAGCAACGCCCGGTATTCGCCACTGTATTCCCCATCATACATGTTCAGCGTGCCGTCGCCTATTCTGACACCCTCGTACTGCATAACGGTTACACAGATATGCCCTACAGTTTTGTTAGTTTCCGCGTTTTCTAAGGGACCCACGACATCGGCGGCGAATGTCCGATTATTTTCAGTTTCAGCCACAGACATATTGACAAGCTGGTAATGGTTTTCTCCAAGTCGCATGTGTCCCCGATAGAAAGGTGCACCGCCCTTCTCCTCGACTTCTGCTCTTATTTCACTGATGCTCTTGTTCGCTTCCATAAGTCCTCTGATGTCCATCGGATGGATGTGCCTTACCCTGAGGATGTTCACCCGGAGCACGTGGAACTCGTTGCTATCATTCGCTAAGGCAAAGCCATGTCCACTATGAATGGCTCTAATCGGCACGTTCATTGCTGCATTCGGCGACATTTCTTCCGCGACTACACCCGCCGCCATCGCTTTCGCATTCCCTTTCTGCGCTTGTTGCGATACTGCGACACCTGTCCCGACAATGCTTATCAACAGCAGTGCTACGACGCCCATACACAAAATCCTTCTGTTTACGTGTTTCATTTTTTGTTACCTCCGCTTTCACCTTGTTTTGAACGATACAAAAAGGTGACACAGAACGAATCGTTCGGATAACCGTTCAAACCGTTCATTCACCGCCCTTTTTTGATAAAAACCATTCGGATAGTTCTATAACGTTCGTCCTCCCCCATTCTTTCTTATTGATTATCTTCCTCCTTTCAAGTGTGCGAAGGATGCCAGTCAATGACGATTTTGGGATCTCTGTTTCATATCTGAGGTCCGCCTGGGTCATCTCGCCGTTATGCTTGAGCAATGCATTTACAATAGCCCGCTCCCTATCCGTTAGCGTCTCCATCACCCGCGCCATTTCGGGCGTAGTTTCGATTTTGCCTTCTTTCACCTGAGGTTCTTCTGCATGGCGGACATCTTCCCTTCGCTTCATTTTGAGGAGGGCGATGATAAGCGCAAGAGTCAAAACCGAGAGCGCGATAATGAGCAGTAAATAGCCGTAGCTGAAACCCCCTCCTCCCTCTTCACCGGCGGTTTCCTCAAGTGGCTGCTGGTATTCAATTGTGGTCGTGGGACTCTCAACGTCATACCCTTGAATATCAATAACCAACGACTCGTTAGACGTAGTCACAAAACGTTCCAATCCCTGGGGATGACCAATCTCGACCAGCTTCACATCGCAGGGCAAATAAAAAATCGTATGATATTCGGTGTAATAAGCATCAGCGTTAGTTGTGAAGTTTATTCCCCAATTGTCCCCGTATTTCCATGTTAATGCGTTTGTAAGGGCGTATAATTGATTTGTATCATTTTCATAGAGATATTCCGCCGTTTTTAAGAAGGGTAAGCTATTAACATCGTCTACGTATCCGGTCACAAGCGCTTTGCCGGTTTCGTCTATGTAGATATTCAGAATGAGTTGATTGAAATAGGTCTCATTGCCGGTAAAATAATAGTCGTCAAAGTAATAGTCGTCACCATTGTAGCCAACGACTGGCGCAGTAGCAGTAGTAATAGCTATTAGGACGATAATGAGTTGTAATATGCCCAATTTAGCTAAGGTTGTCTTTCGTATCATTGCACAGCGCCCACTTCTTTTTTATTATCGCTTTTACGCTTTAAACATTCTCCTTCTGTTTCTGTTTTCTAACCAATCGCTTTGTCAGAAACTTCTCGAACTCAATTATGAAGAATATCGGGAGCGAGACTAAAATCATGGCTACCCAGCACTCGACTGGTAAGGGTGCGGTTCTAAATGGATTAATGCCGATAAATGGCGGGGCGTAGATTATGATAAATTGCAGTCCGAGCGTTAGTGCCGCGCCGATAAGCACCCATTTATTCGAGAATGGGCTGAACGTAAACGCAGACTCTGTTATTGACCTGGCCGTAAATAGATAGCAGATGTGAACCAGCATCACCGTGGTAAATGCGGTGGTTTGAGCCTTTGCCAGAACCTCTGGGTCTCCTGCACATATTATAGTGGTGAGATAATACATACTGAAACCTGCGAGTGCCATTACTAAGGACACTATTCCAACTTTTTTGAAAAATGGGCTATCCGTTATCCGTTCTTGAGGGTTCCGAGGAGGCCTATCGAGTAACCCCGTTTCCTTTGGCTCTTTGATGAGCGGCAGTGCGAGCGCGACGGCATCAAGCAAGTTTATCCACAGGATTTGTACTGGCGCTATCGGGAGGTGCCCGCCGAAGTTATGATTAAAGAGGTGTATAAACGGTGCCAGTAATATCGCACCTAATATCAGCAGGGTTTGTCCGCCATTTGTAGGTAGCGTGTATAAAATGACTTTTTTAATGTTCTCGAAGACATGTCTTCCCTCTTCCACCGCCGCCACTATACTGGAGAAGTTATCGTCAGTTAGAATTATATCGGCGGCTTCCTTGCTCACTTCAGTTCCTGTTATCCCCATAGCTACCCCGATGTCCGCAGCCTTGAGTGCTGGGGCATCGTTTACACCATCGCCCGTGACAGCGGTAATATGCCCCCTTCTCTGCAACTGTTTGGTTATTCTGAACTTATGTTCCGGGGCTGCGCGGGCATATACCGAAACAGTATCCACAACCTCATACAACTCATCATCGCTCATTCGTGATAGCTCTTCCCCCGCCATCACCCGACCTGACTTCGCGCCAATTCCTAACCGCTGTGCAATAGCTTTTGCGGTCTGTGCATGGTCGCCAGTGATCATTACTACGCGGACTCCAGCACGCTTGCATTTCTGGACTGCGTCCCTCGCTTCTTCTCTCGGCGGATCAATCATTCCCTGGAGTCCGAGGAATGTCAGCCCTTCCAAATCCTCAGAATCAAGTTCCCTTTTGTCTTTGGGCACGAACTTATATGCCATACCCAGAACCCGCAAAGCTTCTCCTGCCATCTCTCCCGCCTTTGTCAATATCTCCTCGCTGCGTAGAGACTCACTACGTCCATTGACCAATTGGATTTGGCACAATTCTAAGACCCGTTCTGGCGAGCCTTTCATATAAATGACATTCACATCGGTGCCTTCATGCAGCGTAGCCATGTACTGCTGCTCAGAAGAAAACGGTATCTCATCTAATTTGTTACGGCCATCCGAAATACCGGCTTTGCAGGCAGATACGACTAAAGCGCCTTCTGTAGGATCTCCTACGATTTTGTACATGCCTTCCTCTTTATCATCTACAAGCGTGGCGTTGTTACACAGATAACCTGCTTTCAAAGTTGCAATCAGCTCTTCATTCTCTTGCTTGGGGTTAATTGGAATATCTCCGATAATGAATCTCCCTTTGGGTTCATATCCAACACCACTCACTTCGTACTGCTTTCCACCGCAGTATATCTTCGATACCGTCATTTGGTTCTTGGTGAGTGTCCCGGTTTTATCGGTGCAGATAACCGTCGTGACGCCAAGCGTTTCTGCTGCGGGTAATCGCTTTATAAGCGCATTTCGACGTGCCATTGTCATTGCGCCAAACGCTAAGGTGATAGTGAGTATCGCAGGCAGTCCTTCTGGTATCGCAGCAACTGCTAAGGACACCGAGGCGAGGAACGAATACACAAACGGAAATCCGAATATTACCGCCAGTATGAAATTAAGCGCCGCAATTGCGAGAATAGCAATGACTAATAGTCGAGTGAAGTCCGCCATCTTACGCATGAGCGGTGTGGTGGTTTCTCGTGTCTCTTTCAGAAGTTCTGCGATTCTGCCAATCTCTGTACGCTCACCCGTTCCTACTACAACGCCCTTTCCCGAGCCACTGGTGATGAACGTGCCACTGAACGCCATACAGTACTGATCTGCAGGTGGTAAGTCAGGTTTTGAGATAGTTTCGATATTCTTCCTTACCGGTACTGATTCGCCAGTGAGTGCCGCTTCATCTGCACTCATGTTTTTTGTGTAGAACAGCCGTAAATCCCCAGGCACCTTGTTTCCCCCGTCCAGTAGAACCACATCACCGGGCACCAATTCCCGTGCGGGTATAACCCTCTGCTCACCATCTCTGAACACGGTGCACTCCGGCGTCATCAGCTTTTCCAGCGCTTCTGCAGAAGCTTCCGCCTT
Source organism: Methanosarcinales archaeon (assembly GCA_030621945.1). Classification (GTDB taxonomy): domain Archaea; phylum Halobacteriota; class Syntropharchaeia; order Alkanophagales; family Methanospirareceae; genus JACGMN01. The sequence continues at coordinate 6,242 of JAUXGS010000046.1, forward strand.
CCCCTCCTGGATGAAGCCTATTATAGTATTGGCTAAGACCACTGCCAGAATAACCGTTGCATCCAGCCACATATCCAGAAATGCGGTAACAATACCGGCAACGAGCAGGACATAGATTAACGCGCTGTGAAACTGCATCATAAACCGGATGAGTGGGCCTCGCTTCTTGAACTTCAGCTCGTTATAGCCATATCTCTCAAGCCGTGCTTTTGACTCGCTGGATGTGAGTCCCGCACTACTGGATTCTAAAGCGTCAAAAACCTGTTCCACCGGCTGTTGATACCAGCTTTTATCTTTCTGCAACGTAGACATCCCCACTATAAGTAACGTTTTATAATTAAAACAAGAGCAGGGTAATCGGTCAGATAATCTTTTCTTACACTGATGAGAAGTTCTTCCGCAGAAACGTGGCAATTGCCCGATAAAATGCCTGGGGATTATCATAACCCGGAAAATGATTGCTATGCGGTATTTCGACCAGTTCACATCCGCTATCTTTTAATGTTGTGAGGTACGATAAACTGCGATTTTCAGAACCGTAAACAAACATCGCAGGGATTTTTAGCGCAATAAACCGTTGAATTAACGTGCCGTGCTCAGAATGATCTACTAAAGAAGGACAGCACTCAAAAAACGCCTTTTCTGATGCGCTGGATTCTAATGTCTCAGCATATTTTTGGAACCCTTTGTTATTTGATTGTGCCAATCTATGC
>JAUXGS010000044.1 GCA_030621945.1 Methanosarcinales archaeon
CACGATTGCTAATCCCGCACCAGTGCCCTTGCCACCCGAGTCCACCTGGTAAAACAAATCGAACACCTTTTCGTGCTGACCGGGATCAATTCCTATACCGTTATCCCGCACAAAGAACACTCGCTCACCGTTGTCAATGCGATGCCCGATCTCTATTTTCGGATGCGGCTGTTCGCCCCGGTAATTTATGCTGTTCACAATAAGGTTCACCAGCACCTCTGCTATCCGCATTCGATCCACATGAACCGTGGGGAAGTCCTCGGCTACGGACACTTCAACCCCGCTCGATTTTATCTGCTCTGCGGTCTGCTCCAGCGCTTCTTTAACAATTTCGCCAAACGGAACATCCTCTGGCGGGTTCGCCATACGCCCGATGCGAGAGAGTTCCAGCGTGTCACTCAAAAGTTTCTCCATCTTTGTTGCTGCATTTTCTATAAACGTCAAATTGTCTTTCGCTTTTTCCAGTTCATTCTGTTCTAAATCAGTTTGGACCATGTCGGAGAACCCTTGTATGGTAATAAGTGGCGACCGTAAGTCGTGAGAGACAGTGTAAGTGAACCGCCCCAGCTCTCTGTTCTTTGCTTCAAGCTCTTTCAAGAGGCCTTCTCGCTCCTTTTCCGCACGCTTGCGCTCGGTGATGTTTGTGATAACGCCTCTCAGGCCTACAGGTTTGTTTTCACGAATAATAGGACTGGAATTTATGATGACCGGAAATGTTGTTTTATCTTTCCTCTGCGCCGTGTATTCTATACTACCGATCGTTTCTCCGCTCAAAACCCTCTGGATGTTTTCCTTGCCCCTATCTCGATCCTCAGGATTTAGCATTTGAAGGGCATTCAAACCTTTGTCAAAGTCACTTTGAGTATAACCAAAGGAGTCAAATGCAACTTTATTGGCGTAGGTGATATTTCCTCCTAAGTCGGTCTCAAAAATAACTTCGGGTAATAATTCGGCCAACTCTCTGTATTTCTCTTCACTCTCCCGCAGCGCATCCTCCGCACGCTTGCGCTCGGTGACATCGCTTAGGAAATTCAAAGTGGCTGGTCTACCCGCCCATGTGATCAGTACCGCATTGATATCCACCCATACGGTATTGCCCCCTTTATCAATCACTCTGAAAGGATAGATGTGGGGTAGTTCCTCACCTTTCAGCCTTTTATGATGTCGTTCAACTACCATCTCCAGATCATCTGGGTGAATGAATTCCACAAAAGTTCTGGAGGTTAGCTCCTCTTTTGAATAACCCGTGAGTTCCACAGCTTTAAGATTGCAAAACTTAAGCATGCCGTCCTGAGCCACAAGAATAGCCTCATTGGCGTTCTCCACGACCAAACGATATTTTTCTTCAGATTCACGAAGTACCGCCTCCGCCTTCTTGCGTTCAGTGATGTCCCGAATTGTCCCCTGGTAACCTATTACGTTCCCGTTTACGTCTTTTTTTGCCACCGATGTAATAAGGGTATTGATGATACTGCCATCTTTTCTTCGTAGATTGACCGGGAACTCTTTTGTAAATCCGTGTTGCTCAATTAGTTGAAGATGTCTTTGCCTTTCCTCTTGATTTTCATATAAATCGGGCACGTTAACCTTGAGCATTTCATCTCTTGACTCATACCCTAAAAGTTCCACCGCAGCATCGTTCATATCCAGCCATCTACCCTCTTTGGAAGTAATGAAAACACAGTCTTCGGAGGTTTTGAAGAATGCACGGTATTTCTCCTCGCTCTCTCTCAACGCATTCTCTCCTTTAGCCCTCTGCTCGCTCACATACCCGATAACATACGCAACGACGATGAAAATAACCGCTCTTCCAAATACATCTATGGAAAGAGGAAGAGGAGAGAGATGCGTTACGAGAATGTGAACGATGCCGAGAAATAGCGCAACGGCAACTGCCTTCCACTTATAATACCACATCCCGGCTAACAGGAGGGGAATATAGAAAAGGTGGGTATAGACGATTGTCGTGCGTATAACGAACGCAACATAAAAAGCTAAGATAACACAGGCTACTATTGCAAAGGACAACACAAGAACTTTACTCTCAGGCTTTGTGCCAAATCCTTTTTTCATCATAAATACCTCCATCCCTACCTACTTTGTATTTCACCTTTAGCTCTTCTTATTAGTTTCTCGGGTTGTCGTTCTATCCGTTCTCGCACCGCAGCCACGATTATCGGCAATGCGATTGTAGCATCACAATACAGAGTAACAGCTTTCGCTTTACCGCCTATTTTGCCCCACGATTTCGCTTCCTCTAAAGTGGCACCGCTCAAACTACCATCCTCTGGCGTCTTCGTAGTTATTTGTATTGCGTAATCTAACCCTTCTTTTCCCTCTGCTCGCGGCGCGATCAATGCAGATTGGAATATAAAGTTCTTTGGCACACCGCCACCGAGTATTATCGCACCCGTGCGTTTTGCTTCACAGAAAAGGTCTATCAATTCCTTCATATCATCAAATGCATCAACCGCTAAGGAACCTGTTTGTTTATAGATCCACGTATGGAGCCCAATCATAGAATCTGCAATCGCAGGACAGAATACAGGAACGTCACTGTCTACTGCACTCCGTAAAATAGAATTCCTGTCCGAGAGGTTCTCCCCTATCGCTGTGAGCAGTTCCCTTATACTATACCTCTTACGATCGAGTTGTTCAAACACCCCACGTAAAAAATCTTCTAAATGCGCAAATGCCTCATCATGCACCACCACGTCGTATATCCTATCTATGCCCTGATCCCGTAACCAGCTATCATCCACCGATCTAACGGCATTTGCACCCTCCACACCACCGCTCATATAGTGGTGTTCGCCAAGCGCTTCTATAATGTCATGCACGAGGTTTGCGCCTGTTGTTACCACTACATCCACGTAACGATCCCTGACCATCCCTGCTAATATACTTCGCATTCCAGCAGGGACAAGTGCACCGGCAACGCCCAAGAATTTCGTCGTCTCCTCGTTCAGCATTTCCTCATAGATGTCCACTGCTTTTGCTAATCTACCCGCACCAAAGGCACAACCTCTTAAACCCGCTACCAGTTCCTCTACACTTGTATGCGCGCCTATTTCAACGCCTTTCACTTCCTTTAATCCTTCTAAACTCTTTGAATACGCATCTTTACCCATTTTTCTATTCTATTCTATTCTACTCTACTCTACATTACATCTAATCTGATCCACAGAAACAGAATGAAATCAGTAATAGAAAAGCGCAAACAAAAAGCATCCATTTTATAATCATAAAATAGAATGTAAAGTCACTGTACAGGATGTGAGTGTATACGAGTGGTGGGGCTGTAGGGTAGCCAGGCATCCTTCCAGCTCGGGGAGCTGGTAACCGGAGTTCAAATCTCCGCAGCCCCATGTTCTTTAACATAAATCTGTATGCATGAGAGAAGAGGTGGGTGTATCCAAGATTTAAATCAAAAAGTTTATTTTACACTACGGTTATGGACTGTCTTATATCCAGTCTGCATAAAGTTGTATAAAAAAGGTGAAAAAAAATATGTTTGACGAACCGGTAATAGAGATAAGCACAAGAGAAGTCGTTACCATAACGCCTGATACCTCGATAGCGACGGCTATTGGCATTATGGAGAAGAACAAGTTTCACAACTTGGTTGTACGTGCGAACGCGAGCGATGTGACATATCTTGTTAACATACAAGATCTGCTTCTTGCATCTAATCCCGACTCACATGTGGATGAATTCATGTTCAAACCACATGGCATACACAGAGACACACCAACCATTGACGGAATATGTGAACTGATGGATAGTGGTCAGAGAGCGGCGCCCATAGTTGACGATGGTGGGGCGCTTGCGGGGATTGTCACAGAGTATGACGTCATGAGACGGGGGGCGGAATCACGCACCTTAAAAGATGCTGAGGTGAGAAGGGTAATGCCCAGGAATCCTCTCTGTGTAGAGAAGACCGACAGCATTGGTAAAGCGCGAAGCATAATGAGAAAAAACAACATCGGGCGAGTTCTGGTGGTTGATGAAATGTCCAATTTGCTTGGTATCGTTACCGGTGGCGACATTTTAAGAAAGATATACAAGCCAAAAAGGCGGATGACCGCGGGAGAGGTGACAGGAGAGAAGGTTACACGAATGGAACAGCCGGTCTCGACCATTATGAATGCGCCGGTGATAACCGCGGATGTAGACGCAAATCTCGCGGAGGTTGCGAATTTACTGCGGCAGCACGATATTCGTGGTGTGCCTATCGTCAAGGATAGAGTTCCACGAGGAATCATCACAGTACTGGACATAATGCGCTATCTGCGCATGCTTAAAGAGGAGGCGATGGTGGAAGTTGAGATTCAAGGCGCGCTCGATGAGGAGTATAAGGAACTCGCAGAGCGAATTATCGAGACAGAAGTGCGTAAAATAGCTAAATTCGCCAGAAGGATACACTGGATAAAGATCGTGATAAAAAAAGAGCGGGACAGAGGCGGTGTCCCGTACTACAAGATAAGCGCGCATGTAAAAACACCTGATAACTTGTATGTTGGTCAGGCCGAACCGAAACCCATAAAAACGATAACGGCAAAGACAGATGATGTAGTGGAAGAAACGAAGGTGAGAAAGCGAAGATGGGACTTTATCGAGGTGCTGAAGGATGCTTTGTTATCGGTTGAGCGGCAGATAGAGGAAGACAGAGGGAGAAAACGGACAAGGAATAGAAAGTCGCGTGAAATGTAAATTTTGAACACGTCATAGTTTGGAATCCGCTACAGGAATATCAAAATCAACGTCCAGTACGTCCAGTTCCGTCACTTCCGCTTCCACGCCGAGCAACGCGTTTAAACTCGGCTTCGTCCGTCCCTTATCTCCTGATATAAGTTCCTTGATATACAAACCAGCGTCGCATTTTAGCTCCATGACGGCACGGTGCGCTTCTGCTGTAAAAGAGACCAAGCGTGCTGTAGCTACCTTTCTTTTCCGTACCAAATCCGCTCGCCTATGCGCCACTCGCGTTGGCGTCTGCTGTTCGATCACCGCACCGCATAGCGCATCCAAAGCATTTTTCACCGCGGCTTCACGTACTGTATCCGTTGTTTGGAACTCCACGTTGACCTGATAGGTCTTATCAGCCTTCGCATTTTTTAGCTTCGCTACCATTCCTTTTTTCACATACTGAAGACCATTCACTTCTATTTTACCTGCGTTCTCTGTATTCACCGTCTCTTCGGCTATCCGCAAATCAACGGTCCTCCGTTTTGGCTCCTTTATCTCCAGCACAAACGGGCGGCCAGAACCAAGCATACGAGCATCTATGTCCTCTCTCCCACTTCCATGCAGCACCATGTCTGTACCTTTAAACTCGTTCAATAGCGAGTCGCTTATCAATTCCTCTACGGATTCCGGATACATCTTCCCCGTGAAATTGCACCGCTCGCAGCCTCTGCCTCTGCATGCTCGGCAGAACCATCTCGTTTGTGGTATTCCTCGTTTGAACTTCAGGTATCGCCCATAGATAAAAACCGCGTTCGACTGCACCTCGACAGTTTCCGTCCACAAATTGAGTATAACGACGAGTTCAGGAGTTTCAAAATCAGCTATTTTCCCTGGCTCACGCTCGATCCTCTTTCCTACTTCTCTGTTCAACTCAGCTTTCAACGGCTCGGCATAAGAAGCACCTGCAATCTCCCACAGTAGGTCCTCGTTCTCCAGAAGCAGTCCGCTGACCTTTGTGCCCACCAGAAAGGAATCGAATTCATAATCACTCAGCGCTTCCAATGCCTTTGACACCCACAGGTCTATCTTTTCAAACAGACCATTACAAACCCAGCATTTGCCCTCCTGTAGCTCCGCTCCATTCGCTTTCAAAGCTGCTTTTAGTATTTGCCCTCTCCTCTCATTTGAAAGCCCGGAAGAAACCTTTGCAAACTGTCTGCCGAGACAATGGTCGCAGACGGGTCCTTCTCGTACTATTTTCTGTGCTATTTCCCGTATCTCCTCGCTCTCTAATTCCTGCTCCGCATTGGAATCTGTGCCAAACATCTTACAAAGAATTACGTACTCCTAACTCATAACATAAGTTGCTATACGTTAGAACTCAACGCTACATGCAGATTATAACATCCTTCCCAGCTCACTAATATTCTTCACTAAAAATGTAGGTTCACCATCGTATTTTGCACGTTCCTTCGTATTGTGACCGATAAGCACGGAATCTATACCGGCATTTTTAGCTGCTAATATTCCCACAGGGCTGTCATCCACCAATATCGCATCATCCATACGCAGTTTTAATTCGTGTAGCACACGATTTATGTAAAAAGGACTTGGCTTCCGCGTAGCCAGGCTTTTTAAGTCACTCTTTCGCCCGTACCAGATCGTGAAATACGGTTTCAAATTGAAGTGCTCCAGCGCATAGTCCACACACACTTGTTGTGAATCGCTCACTACCGCGAGATAAAATTTTTCACTCAGATATTTTATTATCTCCTCAGAACCCTCGCAGAGTTTTATCCCTCCGCTTCGCATAGCTTCTATCTTTGCTTCTATAACGTCCTTCTCTCGTCGTGCCCAGAACTCCTCACTATCTAAGCCAAATCTATCACAAAAGTTTCGTACCCCTTCTGCTCCCTCAGAACGTAGCGGAGCGAGGAAGAAATTATTTATCTCCTTTATGGTAAGCGTTATCCTGTAATGTTTCAAGCTTTTCTTGAATGCTTCGTATGCCCATTCGGTTGGTATTTCTCCTTTTCCTCTTGAATCAAGGAACGTCCCATCCATGTCAAGGAGAACAACCTGGTATGTGTTATCCATCTCTCTATAAGTACTCAAGAGGTATACTAAATTAAATTAAAACGGAACGTAATAAATATTTCTCTTTGACGGTGTCGTAAATCTAATAACAGAATAGAGTAGAGGAGGAGTGAGGAAAAAAATGAGCGTTATAACGAAAGAGCTGCATTTTAATACCAAAGGAGAAGTGGACATAAGAGATATAACGGAGAACGTGAACAGTGCATTACGAGAATCAGATATTGAAGATGGCATTGTCCCTATCTTTGTGCCGGGTGCGACCGGTGCGGTTACGACCATAGAATACGAGCCTGGACTGTTGCTGGATTTACCCGCTGCGTTAGAGCGGTTGTTCCCCAAAGGGATAGGATACGAGCATGAATACCGATGGCACGATGGG
>JAUXGS010000226.1 GCA_030621945.1 Methanosarcinales archaeon
CAACGTCCCTCACACTCAGTATCATCTCGTCTATCTTTGAATCGTCCAATATTAACCGATGGAGAAGGGCGTTGGACATCTTTCCTTCGTCTACCAACTCGCGAGCAAGGGCAATATCCTTGTTATTCGCCGTTAGTATCTCCTTCCGATTCTTATCAATGGAATCCGCGATTCGTAGCAAGGCTTTATCCTTCTCTGCGGTTGGAGCGTTAGCCAATTTAAGCGCTGCCGCTCGCGCCATCTTCGCTTTCTCTGCTATGCTTGCGCCTACCTTCAGAGTCATTTTTAAGAACCACCCACAAGACCACCCGGTTTTAGGTGGATAATAAGAGATATAAATGGTAATTCTTTATAATGGTTACTATGAGTTTTAAAGAAGTGTTTTTACGTACAAATGGCACTTAAACTAACACCAGATTGCCTCTATACACTACCTCAGTGTAATCCTTCCGCCCCAAAATGTGTTCTATGTCTTTCGATTGCACGCCTTTTATCTTCTCGATATCACTGCTTGAGTAATTTGAGATGCCCTTTGCGAATTCTACACCCTCGGTGTCTAAAATGCTTACCGTGTCTCCACTCCTGAACTCCTTTTCTACAGCTATGATTCCAGAAGGAAGCAAGCTACTGCTATTCTTGATTAAGGCTGTTTTTGCACCATCATCTACTTTAATCCTGCCCTTTGGCGAGGATGCAAAGAGAATCCAGTGCTCTCTACCGTTCATCTTTCTCGTTGTTTTTGGCATGAAGAGCGTTCCAACACGTTCCCCCTCTATGATCCGTATGAGGATATTCTCTTCACTGCCGTTTGCGATGACCAGTGGAATGCCTGCTTTCATAGTGACCTTTGCGGCTTGAATTTTCGTCTTCATACCACCCACGCCGGTTTTTCCGCCTGTTTCTGCAATACGCTCAATCTCCGGGGTTATCTCGTCCACAACCGGGATGAGTTCTGCTTTCTTACTCCGTTTCGGGTTCGAGGTGAACAAGCCATCAACGTCAGACAGGATAATGAGTAAACCTGCATCGAGATTGCTTGCTACCAGTGCAGATAAATTATCGTTATCTCCTAATTTTATTTCATCCACGGCTACCGTGTCGTTCTCGTTGATTATTGGGATTATACCGGACTTAAGTAAGGTGACCAGGGTATTTCGGAGGTTAAGGTACCGCTGTCTGTTAAAGAAAGCCTCATGTGTTAACAAGACTTGAGCGATGATCTGGTCATAATTGGCGAAATATCTATCATAAGTGCTCATCAGAATGCTCTGACCGACCGCAGCCGTGGCTTGTAATACCTTGATGTCTCGAGGTCTTCGTTTTAGGTCAAGTTTACCAATACCTGCACCGATAGCACCCGAGGTCACTAAAATGACTTCTTTACCACGTTTTTTTAATTTGACTATCTCGGTAGCGAGTTTTTCAACCTTCCGTGGCTCAAGCCGGTAGTTCTTATCGGTGAGGTTGCTGGTTCCAACCTTTATTACGATTCTCTTCGCTTTTGAAAAATCCACAATTTCCCTTTCCGTGGATGTTACTGCTGCTTCGTCTATCATACCTTAGCCCGCCTGTAATTCTTTATCACTACATTATCTTTGTGTAAAAGAAAAGTTTATAAAGTCTTTTTTATCGTATGTCGCCCATTCCAGCCCATTCAGTTCCACACCGCCTTCAACGCCCAGA
>JAUXGS010000124.1 GCA_030621945.1 Methanosarcinales archaeon
CCTCTTTCATTACTTTACCTCTTTTCTCCGATGTTACCTCAGGCGGTTTCTTCAGCTCTTCACCTGTTTTGCTCACGCCTGTTGTTTCGGTAGCATTAATGACACCTTTATCCGGTTCTGCTTCTGTTTCTGCTTCTGTTTCTGCTTCTGTTTCTGTACTCCTACGAGACCAGCTCCCACCGCCGCCACCAGAGTAATATGTACTCTGTTCCGTAGATTGCTCTGGAACCGAAGCAGAAACTATACCCTGCATATAATCTTGCAACAGCACGTTCCCACAGGTGTGATGACAGCAGGTTACACCGTATTCTTCGACTGATTTCTGGTATGTCTCTGCAAGGGTGGTCTTTACGTCTTCTGGTGGATCCCAATAGCCTTTCCTGTTCGCTTCGAGCATTCTCGCGGTGATTGATTGTTGTGCATAAGGGTTGTTGCTGTCGAAGAAGTCATTTAAACCGAGATCGTATTTGTCCTGGATATAGACGTCGTAGACTTGATTCCACATATCTTCTGTGATTAGGTCTGGCGTAACGACATCCCAACCCCAGAGGTGCTCGGTAAATCTCATCATCTCCCTTGCACCTGCATAATCGTGCTTCTGCATTCCTTCAATCCATTTCGGATTGAAATATCATGTACGAAGTTCCCTTCGCATGAAGCTCTTCAAGGTCTCTGCCTTTGGATCGTGCGGGTTTCTCAGGTTTGTCACATAAAGATCTGGTTTCTCACCGCTCTCGGACCTTACAGCCAAAGCCAGTCCACCAAGCCACGGGAAGTAATCATCGTTGTCAAATGCTCCAAGGATTTATGAGCGGTTCCTTAGTTACAAGTCTCAGGCGGTTCCCCCGGTTGACGTCTGATATCAGATAGGTCACGTTTACCCTATCCTCCGGCGGCTTTGGTAGGGTTCACCGGTGTTATCGTCTGATTTATGCTTTCAACGGTTTCATTTTGGATAATAAATATTTTTTGTGAATTCTAATGTGTTCATATTTGCTAATATCGAGGAATATCCAGAGCTTTTTTGATTTTTTAAAAAAATGAAAGACTTTTATATACCTATATAACTTAAATGTATGACATGAAAACAGATAAAATGGAAGGGGTGAAGAGTCCTTCAGAGCTGCACACGCTGTTTCGATACGCTATCTCTACGTCTATAATAACCGTGTTACTACTGTCTGCGTTAACTATCTGTGCAGCGGCTGTACCGGAGCAGGAGACTAACAGACTATCAAATGTGCAACAAACTGCATACTATTTCGAGACGATTCGTGATAATCCCAACGAACTCAGAGCATTTTTTCTTTGTATGCCCAAGGGCGGCGATATTCATCATCATCTGGCTGGCGCGGTCTATGCAGAAACCATGATTGACCTGGCGGTAGAACAGGGGTTATGCGTCAATCCCGATAGTGGTGATCTTACATGTCCTCCATGTGAAACCTGCAAAACTGTTCCCATCGCAGAGGCATACTGCAACCAGAGTCTCTATAATAAACTTGTTGACGACTGGTCGCTGCGGAACTTTCCCAAGATTATTGTCTCTGAGCATAACTATTTCTTTGCGATCTTTCCTGAGATCGGTCCTGCAACGGAAAAGATTGGCACTATTCTGGCTAACTTACGATCCCGTGCTGCGCAGGAGAACGTGCTGTATCTCGAGACAATGATTAACCTGCCTGCTGGAGGGCACAAAGCAACCGATTTAGGGAAAAACCTAGGTTGGGATGATAACCTTACCCGGTTCCATGAGAGACTCATGGTACATGGTTTGGGTGACATCGCACAGAACGTCAGTACCGACATCGCCCGCTACCATAACGATTCCATAGAGCGTCTCCACTGTGGATCCGCCAAGGCTGATCCGGGTTGCAACGTGACCGTCCGTTACCAGTACTACGCTCTTCGTATCCTGCCCAAGGAGGAGGTATTTGCACAGATGGTTCTAGCGTTCGAGGTGGCTACCAGAACACCACTCGTCGTGGGCGTGAACCTAGTTGGAGCGGAGGATGACTGGAGAGCCCGACTTGACTATTCGTTGCATATGCGTATGCTGGCTTTTCTCCATAGTATCTACCCTGGCGTCAAGATTGATCTTCATGCCGGAGAGCTGGCGCTTGGCCTTGTACCCACTGAAGACCTTCGTTTCCATGTCCGTGAGGCTATACATACCGGTCACGCCTCTCGGATCGGTCACGGTGTAGACATCATGTACGAACATGATTCCTTAGAAATCATGCAGGAGATGGCTAGGAATCTCACTGTTATCGAGATCCTGCTCACGAGCAACGAGGATCTACTGAATGTGGTGGGTGACGAACATCCATTCCCCATATATTTGGATTGGGGCGTTCCTATTGTGCTTGCCACGGATGATCCCGGGATTGAACGCACTGACCTCACCGAGCAGTTTGTACTTGCGGCTTATCGGTACCCCGAGGTTAATTATACAGATTTCAAGAGATTTGTACGGAACAGTATCGAATTCAGCTTCCTGCCCGGTGATAGCATTTGGGCATCCCTAGGAAACTACACGCAAGTAGTGGAAGCGTGCATCGCCGACACATGCGGCTCTCCTTCAGCTAATTGCGCTGTTTTTTTAGAGAAGAGTGAAAAAGCGAGGGTGCAATGGCAGCTCGAAAGGGATCTGGCGGAATTTGAAGAGGGTATTGTTGAGCTATTATCAGGTGGCAGTGCTTGTTCTTCATGTCTCAACCTCTCCAAGGGAACTACCATTCCTGTCTACACTTATAAAGTGCTCAACACATACCCGCATGATCATTATGCTTTCACTGAAGGATTAGTTTATAAAAACGGTTAGTTATATGAAGGCACCGGTATTCCCGGGCACTCAACATTGCGTAAGGTAAAACTTGAAACGGGAGAGCCCATTTTAATTCATAACATTTCGAAAGAATATTTTGCTGAGGGCATAACTATTTAGAACAACACCATTATTCAACTGACAGAGAACGCGCATCTGGGATTTGTGTATAATTGCGAGAATTTTGAACAGTTGCGGGTATTTCATTATCCTACAAAGGGGAGGGGTATAACCACAGAGGGGGAAAATCTGATCATGAGCGATGGAACAGCAACATTATATTTATAGATCCTGCATCATTTAAGGAGATTCGTCGTATCAATGTTCATGTCAACGGCACTCCACTAGCCCAGCTCAATGAATTGGAATATGTCCAAGGTGAAATTTATGCCAATGTCTGGCCTACAGACCGTATTGCGATGATTTCTCCTCAGACAGGCCAGGTAATTGGTTGGATAGATTTAAAAGGACTTTTACCCGCTGAAGATTATGACATGATAGCGTGGGCAGAGTTGCAGGGATTGAAACTCGCACTTCCCATGGAGAAAGAAGCCTGCGTCAATGGAATTGCTTATGATATAGAAAATAATCGGCTATTCGTGACTGGAAAGTTGTGGCCTAAGCTCTTCGAGATCGAATTGATTTATCCCGAGTAAGTGTCGCGGGGTTGTATCACTTGTTAAATGGCTGGTCAGGTCCTGAAAGTCCTTTTAACCTCTCGGCTATTCGATTATTCATCCCTGCTTGAAGATTCGAAAGAAGTTCCGACTGCTTTTCCTTATGGGATCACCATTGGGATCGGGTGGGATATATTTACATTCCAAAGCATCCAGTATTCTTGGTATTTCGATTGTGCATGTGGCTATCCTGTTTGCATATTCTACCACAAGATTCAGGTCACTTGTTATGCCATCCGATACCGACTCAAAAATTGATAAATAAGAGCATCAATTTGGCTGAGGAACTTGGAGATAGATCGGGTTGTGCAAAAAGCTATAGAATTCTTAATGAAGCTCAAAGATAAAATAGCTTCCGGGAATGGGAGACTGATTGTGGATTTCATAAAACTGGAGAGTTTCGAGCATGAATTGAAGAAATCAAAAGACATTTGAGCCAAGGCATGTACTAGACCAGACAATTAAGCGGCAATAAAAAAAAGAATAAACACTTGAACTCATACCCGTTACCCTATAAGATAACAACTCGAAAGGTTTTTAAGCTCGTATGTACAAACTGTTATTAGGGGGTGCTGAAACATGATGTGTAACTTGGGCAAACTCGATAAGGAAGAGCAAGA